>DFWO01000180.1 GCA_002380945.1 Methylococcaceae bacterium UBA4132
TAACCTTATGATGGAAAATAAACTGCATAGTATATGCCTAATTATAAATGGTATATCATTTATAACTATTCAGGAAATCGAGGTCGTTTGATAAGCTAAGACAATGAAACTTTAATAATTATAATCAAGTAATTAGTTAGCGAAGCTCAATGTCATGAAATAAGCCATAATGGATTTTTTTGCAAAAATGACTAATAATTCAATCAGTTATGTCTTGGTTTACCACTAACTTCATTACTGCTTTTTTACTGCCACCATTGAGTTTATTTATGCTGTTGGCATTGGGTATTTTTTGCTACATCGCCATCCCAAAGCAGCACGGTTTTTATTGATTGGTTCATTGAGTTTGCTTTGGTTATGTGCTACGCCATACATTTCTGAAGCAGGTTTACACTGGCTAGAAGACCATGCGACACCACTGAGTAGCCCACCACCAGAAGCCGAAGCGATTGTGATATTAGGCGGCGGTAGTTATTTTCACGCGCCAGAATATGCTAATCAGGATATTGCGGGAACAGGCACGTTGTTACGTTTGCGCTACGGCGCAAAACTATACCGTGAAACCCATCGTCCTATTTTAGTCACAGGCGGCACGCCGCTAGGTAATGAGGTGTCCGAAGGTCAACAAATGCGTGACATACTGGAACAAGACTTTCATGTTCCCGTCAAATGGACGGAAGACGCATCCCATAATACCTTTCAAAACGCCCACTATACCTTTGATATTTTACAAAAAGCGGGTATTAACAAAGTATATTTGATTACCCAAGCATGGCATATTCCACGCGCTGCCAAAGCCTTTCGTGATGCGGGCTTTGAAGTTATTGAAGCACCAACCATCTTTACCACACGCTACCAAACCGATGTATTGGCTTTTTTACCCAATGCAGGCGCATTAAGTAATAGCTCTTTTTTTGTTCACGAAATAATTGGCTTAGTCTGGTATCAAGTCAAATCATGGATCATGACGTTGCAATCATGATTCATATTTCTAATCGAGTGTGACAAAATCCACTGTCACTGCCTTTAAACACTTACCTAGCCCTAAGCATAATGATTAATGTTGAACAGTTGATTTTTGAATACCCTAATTTAAGGGCGTTAGACGAGGTTTCTTTTCATATTCCACAAGGCAGTATTACCGCGTTAGTTGGTCCTAATGGCGCGGGTAAAACCACACTGTTGCGTTGTATGGCTGCTTTGGAACAACCCGTCAGCGGTAATATTCGTATTGATGGCATTGATGTCTTAGAACATCCGCGTGAATGTCATCGTATTATTGGTTATTTATCAGATTTTTTTGGGTTATATGACCGTTTAACGGTGCGCCAGTGTTTGCATTATGTAGCCAGAGCGCAAGGCATCGCTGATGAAGACTGTGCAGCCGCCATTGCCAGAGTCAGTAAAGGTCTTTATATCACTGATCGTTTAGATGTACTGGCAGGTACTTTGTCGCGTGGTTTAAGACAACGAGTTGCGATTGCCCAAGCCATTATTCACTCACCGCGTGTTGTATTACTCGATGAACCTGCATCGGGTTTAGACCCTGAAGCTCGTCATGAACTTGCCGAATTATTTTTGGATTTACAAAAACAGGGCATGACACTGTTGGTATCCTCACATATTCTCGCCGAATTGGAAGCCTATAGCACCGATATGTTAGTGCTACGCGAGGGGAAAATTATTGAGCAGGTAGCAATAAAAACTCATGCCCACGCGCAAGATTTCAAACTGTCATTGGCAACACCTGTGGCAAATCTCACCGCTGTGTTGCAGTCCATAGACACGCTCAAGGTATTAAAAGTAGAACAAGACCAATCTGCTTTGCTACAAGTACAAGGTGATAGCTTGCAACAACACGAATTATTAAAAACCTTGTTAGCGCGAAACTTACCGATTTGCGAATTCGCCAAAATCACCAGCAATCTACAAGACGCTTATCTGGACACCATTAGGCAACGCCCATGAATCTAAATCCTGAATTTCAACGCCAACTTTCTTTAGAATTCTCCCCTGCTCGTCTTGTCGGTGTGCCTCTGGTGTTAGGGGTTATTTTTACCCTGACTTATTTTCTGGATCACCAGAATCAAACCAGCGTCACCGCACAAAGTGCGTTAGGTTTATTTTTGCTAATGGTGTCATTTTGGGGAGCGCGGCAAGCAGTAGATAGCGTATTGGAAGAACAACGCAGTCATACTTGGGACACCCAACGTTTATCTGCATTAGACCCGTGGACAATGGTGTGCGGTAAGTTATTAGGTAGTACCCTAGTCGTGTGGTACGGCGGCGTTATTTGTCTAATGGTTTACGGCTTAACGGCAAAAAATACCAGCAATCTATTTTGGGTGTATAGCTACGCCCTCAGTAGCGGCTTGTTGGTACAGAATATCAGTTTGTTATTGAGCCTGATTGCTTTGCGTAAAGGGCAAATCAACAGTAATTCGGTCATCATCGGCTTAGCAATACTGGCAGCATTTACCATCGGCTCTTGGATTATGCCCTTGTCAGAAAACCCACAGGCATTACAAACCATCCCCGATGCGACTTGGTACGGCATCAATACCACCACGCAGTTTTTAACCTTAATCAGCGTTTGCTGTGCGTTATTCTGGTGTGTAGTGGGTAATTATCGACTCATGGCGCAAGAATTACGCATACGCACGCTCCCTTCGGTGTGGTTAGCATTCGCCTTGTTTCTGATTGTTTATACAGGTGGTTTTATCGAAGCGAAGCAATTTGGAGAGTATTTTTATACCAGCGCATTCGGTATTTGTTTAACGCTCAGCTACCTTATTGCTTTTGCCGAATATAACGAGCCAATGCGGATTAAACGCCTACTCACCTACATTACACAGGAAAACTGGCAACGCGCCGCAGAAGAACTGCCGTTATGGTGCGTTACGTTTGTATTAGCAAGTTTATTGGCATTACCGCTGTCATTTTCACCCCCCGCTGATATTGACGAGCTGCACGTTTACCCTATCGCCATTTTGTTACTATTGCTTAGAGACATCGGCATTTTTCTATTTTTTAGCTTTGGTAAAAATCCACAACGCGCGTTTAGCCTGACGTTACTGGCACTGATCTTACTGTATGGCGTGTTCCCTGGCATCTTCTCAGCAGTTAAACTAGACGGCATGGTTGCGGTCTTTTTTCCGTTAGTCTCCGACAGCTTAGTGCTTTCGATTATCTATATGGGCGTGCAGAGTGCTTTGGTTTGGTATTTTTTGTATCAGCGGTGGCAAGAAAGTGTTTGATGTAGGATAGTTCGTGTTGTTCTATGCTGTTTTGGCTTCCAATAAAGATAACTCGGTCAGAGTATTAAGATTGGTAAATATCTCAGGCGTATCACTAAAATCAACTGGCACAGTATTATGTTGTGCTAACCACGTTTGTACTTTGCGTTCACCACTGGCTAAATAGTCTTGTAAGCCACTTTGAAGGCGAGTGTGAATTGCCAAAAACACGGGATGCAATTGTTGCCCATCATAAGCTACTGCCACATCTGCATTCAAATCAGCGCGTGTGGTGAGTAGTTTCTGCAACTGCGCAGCTGTTATCAACGGCGCGTCACAAGGCACAACCAATAACACCTCAGCATCGGTATTTATCATCGCCGTTAATATGCCCGCCAGAGGACCATCAAAACTATCAGTCTGATCTGCTACCACGCGTAAACCAAAGGCTTGATACTCTGCGTGGTGACGATTGGCGTTAATAATCGTCTCATGCACCAATGGCGCGAGGGCGGCAATCGCATAACTGACCAGCGGACGACCTTGATAACACACCAAGCCTTTATCTTGGTGATTCATACGCCGCGCTAATCCACCTGCTAAAATGACACCTGTTATTTTTGCTGAATTGTTCATAGTACAATAAACCTGTTAACCTTTTTACTTACTGACTTATTAGAAATCACAACCTCATCCATGAAAAATAAATACTTACTCTCTCTATTAAGTGCTGCCTTAGTGATGACACTGAGCGGCAACGCGCTTGCTGCTAAACACGCAAAAAAATCTAAACAAGCAGCAAAATCCACACCCCCTGCCCCTTTAATCAATGACTATCCAACCCGTGACCGTGTTGAATATGTATTGAATTGTATCGCGCAAAAAGACGGCAACTTAAGCAAAATGAACTACGTCACGCAATACGCTTGCGGGTGCAAAATTGATAAAATCGCCGAAAAAATGTCGTTTGCTGATTTTGAAGCTGCCAAAACATTTGGCTATCTCAGCAAACAGGCGGGTGATGCAGGCGGGGTGTTTCGTGATCCATCACAGGCGAAAGACCTGAAAACCCGCATGAAAGAAGCCGAAGACTATGCGCAGAAAAGTTGTTTTGTGAAATAAAAGCATCTGTCCACGAAAGGCACGAAAAACACGAAAAATTTCATGTCTTTTTTAGTGCCTTTCGTATTTTTCGTGGACAATAATTAAACCAGTAACTCAACCAACATCTGCTCGTAAATATCACTCAAAATTTCCAAATCAGCTACGTCAATATGTTCATTGATTTTATGAATACTGGCATTTAACGCGCCTAATTCAATTACTTCTGCACCTGTCGGGGCAATAAAACGCCCATCCGACGTACCGCCACCCGTATCATCCAGCGTTTCAAAGCCCGTCACGGTTTTAATCGCGCTATGTGCCGCCTCAATTAACGCACCTGATGCCGTTAAAAACGGATTGCCTGATAATCGCCAATCTATTTTGTAATTCAAACCGTGTTTATCAAAAATAGCGTGCGTGCGTTGTTTAATTTTGGCTTCATCCAGTTCGGTACAAAAGCGTAAATTAAACATCACTTCTACAGTAGCAGGAATAATATTTTCCGCGCCTGTTCCGCCATTGATATTGGACACTTGCAAGCTGGTCGGTGGAAAGAATTGGTTGCCCTTATCCCAAACTTCTTCGGTCAGCTCTTTTAAAGCAGGAGCTAAATGATGAATTGGATTATCAGCCAGTTCTGGATAAGCAACATGACCTTGCACGCCTAACACAGTGAGTTTGCCATTTAATGAACCACGCCGACCGACACGAATCACATCACCAATTTTTTTATCGCTGGATGGCTCACCGACTAAACACCAGTCGATTTTTTCGCCGCGTTGCTCTAACACTTCGACAACTTTAACCACACCGTTAGTGGCTATGCCTTCTTCATCACTGGTCAACAGCACAGCAATTGAGCCTTGATGATTGGGATGTTTAGCGATAAAGCGTTGCACAGCCGTCATGAAACAGGCAATACCGCCTTTCATATCCGCCGCGCCGCGTCCGTAGAGTTGACCGTTTCGAATAGTCGGTTCAAACGGCGGTGAATCCCATGATTCAAGTTTGCCAGTCGGGACAACATCGGTATGCCCTAAGAAAATGAACAGCGGTTTATGAGTGCCGCGTTTTAAATAAATGTTTTGCGTGTCATTAAAATCAAGGCGTTCATCATGAAAGCCCAGCGGTGTTAAGCGGCTAGCTATCAGGTCTTGGCAACCTGCATCGTTTGGTGTGACTGACTCGCGGCGAATAAGGTCTTTTAAAAGCTCTAGGGTTTGGGTCATGGTTACAGTATAGAAGTAGGTTGGGTTGCGGCTCTTTCGCAACCCAACGAATTTTAGAGATGTTGGGTTGCCAAAAAGACGGCAACCCAACCTACGCAGCTATTCATGGCATGTTAAAACATAACCAGCCTTTCGATAATACCCGTTTTTATCACATCCCCCTTCATCAAAACTAATAGCTAATATTTATCGCAATGGGCTTGATTTTGAACAGAGTATCTACGCCGCTCTTTATAAAGAGATGCCAAGGTATGCTCTAATACTATAAGTAGCCAACGCACCCACAATAACGATTATTACGCCAAGACCAACATAACCAATTGGAGTGTTAACAAGATTAGGTTTATCTTTTTGTTTAAATAATTCTTGTTGTTCAAGCCATTCATGGGCAAAAAATAGCTCATTATTTTGAATTTTATTAAGCGTGATTCTTGCTTTAAGATTTGGAATACCTAGTAATTCAAATTCTTGAAAACAATAGGAACGGTATAGTTCAAATAACCTATTCTCTTCTGCTTGGTCTACATACCAATGTTCATTTTCAATAGGCTTAGGAGAAGTTCTTTTTATTTCTAGCCATGTTACAAAAGGAACATCCGTTTCTCCTATTGGTGTTTCAGGTGGTCTTATGCCATTAAGAAGAATCGTAGGAAATTGTGTGCCTTGACCCATATTTGAAACTTTGATTGTTTTATCAAACATTTTTGATTACCTAAAATAACAAACATCATAACTTGATCACTGAGCAGCGTAGGTTGAGTTGGCAATATCCAGCCCATTTTGCTTTATTTAAACCATTTATGTGACCCAATTTGCAAAATTGGTGGGCTTTTAACCTCTTTCTCGCAAGCTTTATGTTTAATTTCCTTGAAAGTGTCTGGCGTAAAATTTGGACACCAATGACAATTATGACTCACAGCTAAAGCATGAATTTGATCTTGAATACTTGATGGATGCTCGTATTGTGGTTTGAAGTAATATGAAATTAGCTTGCAAGGGAATAAATACTCCTCTTTGAGATCCCAGTTAGTAATAATTGAATTACAATGTGCCTTTTTGTCTCTGCATGATTCGGCTTGAGTATAACAGTCTATAACTTTTTCTATTTCATATGTACTTGAATTTCCTGAAATAAGCCTACCGCCTTGAAAAACCATAGTACCTTTCCAAGAACCAGTGTAGTTAAGTAACAGTTTTGCCTTTCCTGAATCTGAAGGAGACATACTAAAAACAGCTACATTCATATTTTTTCCATTTATTTCTACCGTTGCAAATTTACTAGCGGACTCTGCAAGGCTAAGTGCAAATGAAAAATTTTTAGATGTGCTTTTAGGGAAAGCAACAACCAGCATGTTATTAACCGACTCTACGAAAGGATCAATTTTTTGTAGCTCATTCATTTTAAGATTCCATAGATTCGTGGATTATGTCGGGTTACGGCAAGCCTAACCCGACATTTTCGGCTACAAATTTACAAATGGTATTCGTCTTTAAACCCAATCAGCAACCGCTCGCCCGTATCTAACACAGGGCGTTTTAATAAGGTGGGCGTGTTGTGTATCAACTGTATCGCTTTCTCACAGGTTAAATCGCTTTGCTGTTCAGGAGTTAGTTGTCGCCAACTGGTGCTACTGCGATTCAGTAAGCTATTCCAATCCACCCGCGCGGTAAAATTTTGCAGGTGTTCCAGCGTTAAGCCATCGGCACGCACATCATGAAACTGATAGGCGATGCCGTGTTGCTCCAGCCAATCCCGCGCTTTTTTTACCGTTGAGCAGTTTTTTATGCCGTACAGCGTGAACATGGTGAATCAGATTTGGCTGTTTAATAATTCATCTAAATCAGGCAAGTCTTTATCTGCCTTGCAGCGTTTTTTATAAAGTTCGACAAACTCCATAAAGGCTTGTTCTAGGTCTTCTAAAATGCCTTGTTCGTTATCGCGTTCATCATCGGGGACATCATCCGATTCCAAGTATTCTTGTTGTAAATCCACTTCGCTGTTTAAAGCAAGAATGGCGTAAATAATGGCGTTATTTGAGATAGCTTCGCTCATGGGGGTATCCGTTAAAAGTAGTTACTAAATTGTCCACGAAAAGCACGAAAGACAAGAAAGACAAGAAAGACAAGAAAAATAACGGTTCTCTATTTTTCGTGCTTTTGGTGTTTTTCGTGGATATAAGATTATTATTTCAAACTATCGGTGACGTGCGGTTCAATTAAGGCATACATCAATTGGTGCATTTTTGGGCTACCCGCAATCACATTGCCTGATTCCAAGTAGTTATCATTAAATGAAAAATCAGTGACTACGCCACCAGCTTCTTTAATTAATAAAACACCTGCCGCGATATCCCATTCCATGACACCTATTTCCCAAAAACCATCCAAACGACCTGCGGCAACATACGCTAAATCTAATGCCGCCGCGCCTGCACGGCGTATGCCCGCGCATTCAGTAGTTAACGCACGAAACATACCGACATAAGCATCTAAATGGGTATCCGTTTTAAATGGAAACCCTGTGCCTAATAACGCACCTTTTAAGCTATTGGGTTGGGTAACACGCAGTTTTCGATTATTGAGCATCGCGCCGCCACCGCGTTTAGCGGTAAATAATTCATCGCGTAACGGGTCATAAATAACGCCGACTTCCAGCTTGCCTTTATGCTTTAAGGCGATAGACACCGCGTATTGTGGGAAGCCGTGTAGAAAGTTGGTTGTGCCATCTAAGGGGTCAATAATCCAGACGTAATCATTGCCTGCTTGTGCGCCGCTTTCTTCTGCCAAGATAGCGTGGTCAGGGTAAGCGGTTTTAAGGATATTGATAATTTCGCGTTCTGCCATACGATCGACTTCGCTGGCGTAATCATTTCTGCCTTTTTGATCTATGTGCAGTTGTCCGACTTTATCGGATGAACGAAGAATGAGATCGCCCGCGCTTCTGGCAGCACGAACGGCAGTATTTAACATGGGTTGTTGCATAAGTGTCTTTTAATGAGCGTGGTGAAAAGACCTGAAAGGTTTTAAAAACCTTTCAAGTCTGAATGTGATTAAGGTGCGTAATGCGATTCGATATAGCGTTGTACGATTTCCTGAAATTCTTCGGCAATACGGTCGCCTTTCAGGGTCACGGTTTTTTCGCCGTCTTCATAAACAGGCGCGACAGGTGATTCGCCCGTACCTGGTAAGCTGATACCAATATTGGCACTTTTACTTTCACCTGGTCCATTGACTACGCAACCCATGACGGCGATTTCCATGGTTTCCACACCTGGGTATTGCGTACGCCAAACTGGCATTTGATCGCGTAAATAAGTTTGAATATCCATCGCCAATTTTTGAAAATAATCGCTGGTGGTACGACCACAACCTGGGCAGGAAATAACCATCGGCGTAAAGGAACGAAAACCCATGGTTTGTAAAATTTCTTGTCCGACGATGACTTCTTGGGTACGCGATGCACCAGGTTCGGGGGTCAAGGAAATGCGGATGGTATCGCCTATACCTTGCTGCATTAATACCGACAACGCGGCGGCAGAAGATACGATGCCTTTAGAACCCATGCCCGCTTCGGTTAAACCTAAATGCAGGGCGTAATCACAACGGCTGGATAAATCCTGATAGATAGAGATTAACTCTTGTACATTGCTGATTTTGCAGGACAGAATAATTTTATTTTTGCTTAAACCGAGTTCTTCGGCTTTTGCCGCGCTTTCTAACGCGGATAATACGATGGCTTTGCGGGTGATAGCGGCGAGAGGTTCAGGCGTTTTTAGATTACGGTTTTCATCTAACAAGCGCGTTAATACGGATTGATCCAAACTGCCGCCATTCACGCCGATACGCACGGGTTTGTCGTACTGACAAGCAAATTCAATCATTTGCTGAAACTGTGGATCACGGCTTTTGCCACGTCCGACATTACCTGGGTTGATGCGGTATTTATCTAAGGCTGCCGCACAATCGGGATATTTTTCCAGCAATTTATGCCCGTTGAAATGGAAATCCCCAACGATAGGCACGGTGTAGCCGTTATCATTGAGTCGATGACGAATTTCAGCTACCGCGCTGGCGGCTTCTTCGGAATTAACGGTGATGCGGACTAATTCAGAACCTGCATCGGATAATTCCATAATTTGTTTGACCGTGGCTTTGATATTGGCAGTATCTGTGTTGGTCATGGATTGCACCACGATAGGTGCGCCGCCACCGACTTGAACATTACCGACTAATACGCCGTGAGTGATTTTTCTAATGCTGATTGACATATTCTAACTATTGGAAACGAAAAAGAATGAGTGGATTATACCCTATCGTCACCTGAGTTCGAGATTTGAATATTGCCAGTGGTAAGAATTACTGACCAAGCCGTATTTTACGCGCTTGTTTAGGCTATTCAATCAGTTGCAGTTTTGCGCCTAACTGTGCTTTAAGTTGATTAATTCGGTCTGTGCTTTGTGCGTCGGTATAAGGCACAGCTGAAAATTTCCCCCATACGGGTGCTGGCCAAGCAATATCAGTTTGATAACGGACGATGTGATGAATATGTAGTTGGGCGACCATATTACCGATGTTGGCAATATTCATTTTATCGGCATTAAACAACTGTGCTAACTGCTCAGCAAGATAACAAGATTCTGCCATGAACAGTTCGCGCTGTGCTTGGGTAAGTTGATATAACTCTGTCATATCCGCTATTTCTGGCACTAAAATAAACCAAGGATATTGACTGTCATTCATCATGAGTAAGCGACATAAGTCAAAGCGACCGAGGCTAATACAGTCTTGTTGTAGGCGTGGATGTAATTGAAAATTCATAGTGATAAAAATGACTTGAAAGCAAGGTAGCGATTAGTTTAACTTATTATTTTTTGAAAAATAATAAGAATAATTAATAGGATAGCTTCATGTCAGTACACACACTACCCATTCAACAACTTCCCGAAACGCGTAAGTTAGCCGTGTCATTTCGATTGTTGTTAGGGTTATATGCGATTATTCCACTGTGTGTGTTGCTACAGTTATTGGATAGTGGGTTTTGGCAACATACCTTGCAAGAAATTTTACCCAGTAGCCCTAATAATCTTTTTTTGTTTCAAATTCTGTTCGGCACACCGCATATTATCGCTAGCTCAGTTATATTGGCGACTAATCGCGATTATTTCAAAACCTATCAAGCAAAATTAGGTTGGATGACGCTCATACTCGCGGTGATTTTTGGCGTGGGTAGTTTGTTTATTTCCTATCGAGTGTTTTATGTGTCGGTGGCGGCGTGGACGGTCTACCATGTCCTTAAACAACAACATGGCGTGGCGCGGGGCGTGTGTCATTTGCCTAACTGGGCGTTTTATTTGTTATTGTGGCTAAGTGTCATTGCGGGGCTGTTTGTTTATGTGGGTATTTTTTTAAAGAACAGTTTGGATGTGCAGCAGGTGCTGTGGATTAAAAGCATTGCGGGTAGTTTATGTGCGCTGCTAGTGCTGAGTGCCGCCTATTGTCAACGTTATGTGAACACGGCATTTGGTCGCTGGTTTTTGTGGTCCAATGTGTTGCTAGTCGTCAGTAGTTTTTATCTTTATGTACAGCAATATTATTTTTTCGCCATTCTGGTTCCTCGTTTGGTACACGATGCCACTGCGTATATTTTTTATGTAACCCACGATTACAATAAACACCACGCTCAGCCTCAAAATTTTATTTATCGTGCTGCCGAGCGGTGTCGATTATCTATTTTTGTGGTGTTGCCGTTGTTGTCATTTTTACTGGCGTTTGTGTTGCAGGCTTACGGCGATAACGTGATTAGTTATTTGACTCAAGTAATATTTGGTGTGGAAATTCGTAAGGCAATCACGCTAGGCTTATTAGGCTATCTGGCGTTAATGCACTATTACACTGAGGCGTTTACATGGAAACATGGTTCGCCTTATCGGCAGTTTATTAGTTTTGCGAAATAATATTTTTCCGCGAAAGACACGAAAAGCACGAAAACTGCAACGTCTTACCCTGTCTATTTTGGCAATGGTTAAATTGCTAATAATGTAATGGAGTCAAAAAACATGTTTTTTGACTCCCCTATTAGGTAATCACTTAACCATTACCACTACCGTTTATTTTTCGTGTCTTTCGTGCTTTTCGTGGACAAACTTTTCGTAATAATCATTCAATTCTTGCAAGCGTTCAGGCGTGCCTATATCCAGCCAAAAACCTGAAAATTTCTGCCCCGAAACGTGCTGTTTGCCCATCGCTTCTCGTAATAATGGTCCCAGTTTTCGGCTACCTGCGGGTAGCTTATCAAACAATCTAGGGCTATATAGACCGATGCCACTAAAGGTCAGTGGTTCACGCGCTTGTTCACTTACTAGCCCTGTCTCGTCAATCCCAAAATCACCTTCAGGGTGATGCTCAGGGTTAGGCACTAGCACTAAATGCGCTAAATCAACGGGGATATTTTTAAGGGTCGCAAAATCAAAGTCGGTGGCAATATCACCATTCACCACTAAAAACACTTCATCACTGAGTAAGGGCAAAGCGTTAATAATACCGCCTGCGGTTTCTAAGCCTTGTTCACCTTCAGGTGAATAACAAATAGTCGCACCCAGCTGTTGACCATTGCCTAGCGTAGTTTCAATTTGCTCACCTAAATGGGCGTGGTTAATGACTATGTCAGTAAAACCCGCGTTCACCAGTTGAGTGATGGTGTGTTCAATAATTGGTTTGCCCGCAACTAATAGTAAGGGTTTGGGCGTGCGGTCGGTTAATGGACGCATACGTTCACCCCGTCCTGCGGCTAAAATCATGGCTTTCATAATAGCGGTAATACGATGTTGTTTAGAAACGCGCTGAATTCGGCAAGTTCTGGATAGACTGCCGCTTGGGCGGTGACATAGTTTAATGTGCGAGGGATGTCGTTCAGATAATTAGGTTTGTTATCTCTAAAATTAAGCCGCGAAAAAATACCGATGGCTTTAAGGTGTCGCTGCATTCCCATTAAATCAAACCAGCGTTTGAACTGCACTAACTCACAGTCTATCAACTCAGCTTGTCGTAACCGCTGGTAGTAAGCCGTCATCCAATCGTCCACTTGCTCAACATTCCAATCGACATAGCAATCACGCAATAAGGATACTAAATCATAAGTGATAGGACCTAGCACGGCATCTTGAAAATCAATAACACCTAGCTCATTATCATCTAACACCATGAGATTGCGAGAATGATAATCACGGTGTACACAGGTGATGGGTTGTTCTAATGCAGACTTAATAAGAAGGGTACGGACGTTTTGCCACAGTGTCGCAGGGATTTCAATATCCAGATACTGCCCTAAAAACCATTCTTCAAAAATGCCCAGCTCACGTTGTAATAGTGCTTCGTCATAAACGGGTAACTGGCTGTTGGCTAAGTCGGTGTTTGTTTGTAAATTCAATAAACTATTACAGGCTGTTTGATAGATACTGCCTGCATTCTGGCTGTTAATTTCATCTAACACACAACGTGAACCTAAGTCTTCCAATAACAAAAAGCCATCGACTATATTTTGGTGAAAAATAGCGGGAACATGGAGCTGGGACTGTGCCATCAAATTGGCGACGTGAATAAATGGTTCGAGTTTTTCTTTGTCAGGTGGGGCATCCATAATAATGAACTGCCCGTCTGGGGTTTTAATTCTAAAATAACGACGAAAACTGGCATCACTCGATGCGACAGCACAGTGGTTAATGGTGAGTAATAAATCGTTTTCCAGCCAATCGCGCATGGCTAGGGTTCTTAAGTCGTCAATCATCATGATGTTTTTATTAGATTAGTTATAACGCCGTAGTGAATTGAGGTAAAATGTTCAATTAGCATTTTATGCGATTTACCACACATTACGTTACTAAAGTTAATATTGCCTATGCGCCGTCGATTATCTCTGGTTTTTTTGCCCTTATTATATGCACCTATCAGCTTTGCTAATGAAGCAGCGTGGGATTGTAAGCAAAATAAAGACACTAAAGAGTGGCTTTGTGTGGGTGATGAAAAACCAACTACTCAGACTGATGAATCTGATTCTCTGCCCTCTGCAAAGAGCCAGCCTGTATTAACAGAGCCAGTTGACACACTCTATACTCAGCCTGTTACACCCGCACAACGCCCTAAGCCTGGTGTGGATGAGGATATTGAGCCTGTTATCTCCCGCACTAAACCCGTTGAAAAGCCAGTAGTGCAGCCTATTACCCCCACAACAGTACAACGTACTAAGCCTGTTGAAGCACCTGTAATAGAGGACGTTGAGCCTGTTACACCCACAACAGCGCAACAGACTAAACCTGTTGAAAAGCCTGTCACGGATGAAGAGCCTCAAGAACTTAGCGAGGAAAAAGACACCAGCAGTCAATCAGCAGAATCCTCTGCTATTACACTCCCCCCTACTTCAAAGCGTACTACCCCCGCAAGTACGACAACTAAGCATTCAGGCTGGAACTGTGATAGCAATGATGAAGATGAAAATTGGAATTGCCAATTGGTTGGCACTGATCCTAAAGGGCAAGCGCATCCTGTTAAAGTCACTGCCAGAGAGACCAGTTCTGGTCTGAGCTTATTAGACCCTGCTTTTGATACTCAACAAGAGCAAAATTTTGATACCTTAACCTCAAAATTAAAATACGATCCTTGGGAAAATTGTGCTGTACCGCAGAAACAAGCCAAGCCCCCTGTGACCGCTGGAAAAAATTTACGAGATACTTCACCACTGGAACTTACGTCAGATTTTGCGGAAATATTTGATAATGAAATCGGCAGTTATTTGGGTAATGTGGAAATAAATCGTGCTGACCAACATTCGTTATCGCATATCGCTAACTATGACAAGGTTTCCGAAACCTTGGATTTAAACGGTGATGTCTATTACAACGAAGACGAATTGGCGTTATATGGTCGCTCAGCGTCTATAAAGTTAGCCTCTGATCAATCCAAACTTCGAGATGCATTATTCATTTCCCCAGCCACTCATTTGAGAGGTAGCTCCAAAGTTGTTTATCGCGACAGTAAAACCTTTTCACGCTACAAAGATGTTGCTTATACCAGTTGTCGTCCAGGTAATCAGGACTGGGTGCTTCATGCCTCCGAACTCAAATTAAATGATGTGTCAGGTAAAGGTGCAGTTAAAAACGCGTGGATTGAATTTAAAGGCGTACCTGTCTTCTATACGCCCTATCTGTCTTTTCCGAAGGATGACAGACGCATTACTGGCTTTCTACCACCATCACTCCACTATACACAGCAAGGTGGTGTTGGCATTTATACGCCTTATTATTGGAATATCGCGCCTAATTATGATGCGACATTTACACCGCGTTATCTGACAAATAGAGGTTTGTTACTGGGTGGTAATTTCCGTTATTTAGAAGAAATGACTAAGGGTGATGTTAAATTTGAATATTTACCAAATGATATACAGTTACATAAATCACGTTATTTGGGGGCAATGACCAACCACACCGTATACACGCCAAATATCACTTCAAATTTAGATTTGAATTATGTGTCTGATAAAAACTATTTTAATCAATTGGGTAATTCGATGGCGTTACCTAATTTCGCTTATCTTAGAAGCTCAGGGGATGTGAACTATATTAGAGAAGGGGTGTCTTTGACCGCTAGAGCAGATAATTACCAGCGAGTTGACCCTAACTTATTGGTGCTACCTTATCGAAGACTGCCACAAGTCAACCTGAATTTGAATCATTCATTCAAAACCCCTGTTCCAATAGATGTTGCAATGGAAAGTGAGTCAGTATATTTCCAGCATGGTACTCAAGTGAATGGCGAACGGCTTAATGTTAAACCCTCTATCGCTATGCCATTTCAAACTGCTAGTGCTTTCATTACCCCTAGGCTGTCTTTGCAGCACACAGAATATTTTCTGAGTAAACAAGCAGCAGGAACAGTAGGTAATATTTCTCGAACGTTACCGATTGCATCGTTAGATAGCGGTCTGTTTTTTGAGAAAGAGGTGAATCTTGGTGGCAAATCAATGTTGCATACATTAGAACCGAGACTATTTTATCTATATGTTCCTTATAAAAACCAAAGCAATATCCCATTGTTTGATAGCGCGCTATATGACTTTGTATTTGCTAGTTTGTTTAGAGAAAATCGTTTTAGTGGCACGGATAGAATACAAGATGCCAACCAATTATCGGTAGCATTAACGTCACGTTTAGTTGATTCATCAACAGGTCGAGAAAAATTAAAATTCAGCCTTGGTGATATTTTGTATTTTCAAGATAGACGGGTAGCTCCTTATGGTTATAGGGAAACCAATTTTTCATCACCGATTATTGCCGAGTTAAGCAGTGAATTAACCGATCACATCAGCGTTGACACTGGTTTGCAATGGGATCCTAGCTCTAAAGATGTGACTCAAGGCAAATACACAAGCGATATTACGCGTGGTAAAGCGGCAATTCACTTTATCAATCAACCCAATGAAATTATTAATGCAGGCTACTATTACCGAAAAAATCCACAGGTACCGAATAGGCTAGACGATATTATTCAAAGCGATGTCTCTGTGCATTGGCCTGTTTATGACGATTGGTCAGTCGTTGGGCGTTGGCAATATTCGCTGTTGTATAACAGAACCCAAGAAGGATTTTTTGGTCTGGAAAAAGAAAACTGTTGCTGGCGTTTTCGTGTCATAGGGCGACATTATCTCAGTAGTTTTACTAATACTACGGGGCTTATTGCAGCGGGGTCTAATCAGGCAATCGCGCAAGGTCAAGCACAAACAGGTATTTTCTTCCAAATAGAACTAAAAGGTTTGACGGGTATTGGAGAGAGATTGGATGAGTTCTTTGAAAAAAATATTTATGGTTATCGGAAACCTGAGCAATGATTAAGCAAAAAAATATAGTAATAGCCCTGGCACTGTGTTGCAGCTTATTAATCAATAGCGTTGTCGTCTATGCCGAAACGATTGATAGAATCGTTGCAGTGGTCGAAGACGATGTTATTCTCGAAGCTGAGCTAGAAAGAGAAGTAGCAGCCATCAGAGCAAGAATGGCAGAAAGTAAAGCGCAACTGCCGCCAGAAACTATTCTGCGTAAACAAGTGCTGGAAAAAATGATTATTGATACACTACAACGGCAACTTGCTGCAAAAGCAGGCGTGACCGTGAGTGAAGAGATGCTCAATAGTTCAGCCGCTGATATTGCGCAACGCAATAACATGAGTCTTGAACAATTTCGCTCAGAATTGGAAGCCAATGGTCTTTCCTATAAAGCGTTTTTGGACAATATGCGCAATGAAATTATCATCAATCAACTACGCGCCAAAGAAATCGGTGGTCGTATTAAAGTGAGTGACAGTGAAGTTGAACACTACATAGAAACCCAAGAAAAAGCAGGCGACGAAGCGACTCAATACCATCTAGGTCATATACTGATTGCAGTCAAAGAAGGTTCTTCTGCATCAGAAATACAAAAAGCCCAAAGTAAAGCTGATAGTTTGGTTAAAAAACTGCGTTCAGGACAAGATTTTGCTCAAACTGCCATCAGTGATTCAGATGATGACAACGCCCTAAAAGGTGGTGATTTAGGCTGGCGAGGCATTAATGATATTCCCTCGCAACTCGTTGATGGTGTTAGACAAATGCACCTTAATGAAGTCTCTGACCCTATTCGTAGCTCAGGTGGATTTCACATTATAAAAATGCTGGACAAACGAAGTGATGTCGATAATCACGTCATTTCTACCACTAAAGTCCGACATATACTGATAAAAACCAACGAGTTAATTGATGACGCGGAAGCAAAAAAACGCTTATTAGACTTAAAAACGCGTATTGCCGATGGTGATGACTTTGCCACCTTAGCCCGTACACATTCAGATGACAAAGGCTCAGCACTTAAAGGCGGTGATCTTGGTTGGGTAGAACCAGGTAGTTTAGTCAAACCCTTTGAAGAGGCGATGAACAAATTAACCGTTAATCAAATTAGCGAACCTGTCCAAAGTCAATTTGGCTGGCATTTAATTCAAGTGCTGGATAGAAAAGACAAAGACAACGCGACAGAACACAAAAAGAATCTAGTGCGAGAAGCCATTCGTAAACGCAAAATCGAAGAAGAAACCGAACTTTGGTTACGCCGTTTACGCGATGAAGCTTATATAGAAATACATGGTTGAGACCCGACTAGCAAGCAAGGATTGTGATAAAAATTATGCTGGATAACCTAACTGAAGGCACGCTGTTGAAAAATTGTGTACAACAGATTTTAACCAATGAAGATTTATTGATACAACGGAACTCAATAAAAACACTTGCCATAGAACTCGGTATTGATAGCTTAGAGTGTGCATCGGCATTGTTGTATTTGCTCCAAAGTGGTAAACATATTATCCCTGTGGAACAAAAAATCACTCTTACTTTGCCACCCGTTATTGGGCAGCTCAACATAAAAATGGTTCGTTATCGCTTAGCAGTAGGCAGTAAGCATAAACTGACCTTAGATGCACTCAAACGGGTCTTAGTAGAAGAATCGGGCGTTGATAAAAACAACATTCACAACATCAACATTCAAGACCTGTATACCCTAGTAGATTTACCCGATGAAATGCCGCTGGATATATTTCAACACCTGAAAACGGTAGAAATTAATCAGCAAAAACTGGATATACGACGAGTAAAAGCCCGCAACAATAAAAAGCGCGGCAATAACCATTATCGTCGTGGACGGCACACAAATACTAAATCAGGCAATAAAACGTCAGATCACGTTATTAGTAACTAAGCTATGTAACACTCACTCATAGGATTTGGTTTAGCAGCATGACACATCTACCTTTATTAGGCTGGCGCGAATGGGTGACTTTACCAGAGCTTAACCTCGAACATATTAAAGCTAAAATCGATACAGGAGCGCGTTCATCCGCTTTACACGCGTTCGCGCTTGAACCGTACCGTAAAGGCAGTCAACGTTGGGTTATGTTTGCCATTCACCCTGAGCAAAAAAATACTGATAAAGTCATTGAATGCCACGCTCCTATTAAAGACCGTCGCTTCGTATCCGATTCAGGCGGTCACAAACAGCGACGTTACGTTATCGAATCATCCTTAATTATCGGGCAATCGCTCATTAGAGCGGAAATCACCCTCACCAATCGAGACAATATGCAGTTTCGTATGCTACTTGGACGCACCGCCATGAATGGTTATTTTGCCATTGATCCCAGTGCCTCATACCTCCAAGGCAAGCCCCATTTGCTATCAAGCAAAGACCAACACTTTCGTCCTTTATGCTCTACATCACATCCGCAGGAGACACTATGAAGATTGGTATACCTAAAGAAATTCACGCAGGTGAAAAACGTGTGGCTACAACACCCGATGCCGCCGCACAAATTATGAAGCTAGGCTTTTCGGTTTGTATAGAAAGCGGCGCAGGGTTAAACGCTGACATTTCTGATGCGGCTTATCAAGCCGTTGGTGTCGAAGTCGTACCTGATGCACCCACGTTATGGCGTGAAGCCGATATAGTGATGAAAGTTCGCGCACCTGAACAACATCCTGATCTAGGCATTCATGAAGTTGATTTACTTCCTGATGGTGGGCGACTGATTAGTTTTATTTGGCCCGCACAACAACCCGAATTAATGGATAAACTGGCGGCGAAGTCTGCCACCGTATTGGCAATGGACAGCGTACCGCGTATGTCGCGTGCGCAAAAATGTGACGCGCTCAGCTCAATGGCAAACATTGCAGGTTATCGCGCTATCGTTGAAGCGGCGCAACATTTTGGACGTTTCTTTACAGGACAAATCACCGCCGCTGGTAAAATTCCACCTGCCAAAGTATTAGTGATAGGTGCGGGTGTTGCAGGACTTGCGGCAATCGGCACCGCAAAAGGCATGGGCGCAATCGTGCGTTCATTTGATACCCGTCCTGAAGTAAAAGAACAAATCGAAAGCATGGACGCAGAATTTTTAATGTTGGATTTTAAAGAAGAAGGCGGCGGTACTGGCGGTTATGCCAAAACCATGTCACCTGAATTTATTGCCGCTGAAATGGCACTCTTTGCCGAGCAAGCCAAAGAAGTCGATATTATCGTCACCACCGCATTAATCCCTGGCAAACCTGCACCAAAACTAATTACCGCTGACATGGTAGCGTCCATGAAAGCGGGTAGCGTCATCGTTGATTTAGCCGCTGAACAAGGCGGTAACTGTGAACTGACTGAAAAAGATGCTGTCGTCGTTAAACACGGTGTTACTATCATTGGTTATAGCAATCTACCTAGTCGTTTAGCCAATCAATCCAGCCAACTGTATTCCACCAATTTACGGCATTTACTCACGGAACTTTGTCCGACTAAAGACGGTGTGATTAACGTCAATATGGAAGATGAAGTGATACGCGGCACAACCGTAATTAAAGAAGGCAAAATCACTTGGCCGCCACCACCGCCTACATTATCCGCCGCCCCTGTAAAACCTGAGGCAACACCTGCCGCTGCTGTCGATCATGTCTCCGTCGCTAAACACCCGTTTAAAGAGCTGTTACCCTTACTGATAGCGGGTTTAGTATTATTCAGTGTCGGTGCAGTCGCACCCGAATCCTTTATGTCACACTTCACCGTGTTTGTCTTAGCTTGTTTTGTCGGCTATCAAGTAATCTGGAATGTCTCGCCCTCTTTGCACACCCCGTTAATGAGCGTTACCAACGCCATCAGCGGCATTATCGTTATCGGCGCGTTAGTCCAAATTTCCAAACCTGATACCCTCGTAAGTAGCTTGGCAGGTTTAGCCATTCTTATTGCCTCTATCAATATTGCAGGTGGCTTTTTAGTCACGCGCCGTATGTTAGAAATGTTCAGAAAATAATCGGAGAAGACGATGACACACAGTTTAGTTGCGATGTCTTACATCGTTGCCACCATTTTGTTCATTTTGAGTTTAAGTGGCTTAAGTAACCAAGAAACTGCCAGAAAAGGCAATTATTACGGCATGTTAGGCATGGCGATTGCCATTTTTGCCACCACCTTAAGTGCATCTGTCACCACTTACACGATATTGATTGTCGCGTTGTTAATCGGTGGTGCAATCGGTGCGCGGGCGGCGTTAAAAGTTGAAATGACCCAAATGCCCGAATTAGTCGCCATCATGCACAGCTTAGTGGGTATGGCGGCAGTGCTGGTTGGCTATGCTAACTTTATGGATAACACCATCGTTATTGAGGGTGTAGAAGAAACCATTCATCAATTGGAAATTTACCTCGGCGTATTAATTGGCGCAGTAACATTTTCAGGCTCAGTGATTGCCTTTTGCAAACTCAGCGAAAAAATCAGTGGCAAACCCTTATTACTGCCCGCGCGGCATTGGTTTAATTTAGGCTTATTGGTAGCCTCTATCGTATTAGGTTGGATGTTCTTACACGCCCTCGAAACAGGCGGTGATCCATTAATTCCCTTAGCTATGATGACCGTAATTGCGTTAATTTTCGGTGTCCACATGGTGATGGCAATCGGTGGTGCGGATATGCCCGTCGTGGTATCCATGCTCAACAGCTATTCAGGTTGGGCAGCGGCGGCAACGGGTTTCATGTTAAGCAACGATCTATTAATCGTAACAGGCGCGTTAGTTGGCAGTAGTGGTGCGATCTTGAGTTACATCATGTGCCGCGCTATGAACCGCCATTTCTTAAGCGTTATCGCAGGTGGTTTTGGTACTGCCTCAGGCGGTGAAGCGGCAGCAATTGAAGGCGAAGTACAACCGATAGAAGCTGAAGAAACTGCACAGTTATTACTGGCGGCAAAAAATATCATGATTATCCCAGGTTATGGCATGGCGGTTGCGCAAGCCCAACACACGGTGTATGAAATCACCAAACTGCTACGCGATAAAGGCAAAAAAGTTGGTTTTGGTATTCACCCAGTTGCAGGTCGTATGCCAGGCCACATGAACGTGTTATTAGCAGAAGCCAAAGTGCCTTATGACATCGTTTATGAAATGGATGAAATTAATCACGAATGGGGCGATGTGGATGTATCCATCGTTATTGGCGCAAATGACATCGTTAATCCCTCCGCCATCACCGATCCCAACAGCCCAATTGCAGGTATGCCTGTCTTAGAATGCTGGAAAGGTGACACAACCATCGTACTCAAACGCAGTATGGCATCAGGTTATGCAGGTGTCGGCAATCCATTATTTGTCATGGACAACACCCGTATGTTATTTGGTGATGCTAATGCCACTATGCAGGCGGTGTTGAAGGCGTTACGCGGTTAGAATAATCGTCCACGAAAAACACGAAAATAAGCATTATAGGAAGCGCATCATTCAAATTGATATGAATGATGTGCTTCGTGCCTCAGCACATCTTATCGCGTTACTGGAGGCATTCACCGTAATAGCATCAATCGCCGCGTTATAGTGGTCTTCAAAACTTAACAAACCTTGGCGAAAACAAACCCACTCAACACTTACCCCCGCTTCGCTTTCTAAATAACGGCGGTTATCTGGATGCGCAAAATTAACCAAACTGACAATAAACACCTTACGCAAAGCAGGATTCACTTTTTGATACGCCTGAATCAAGCGTAAAAACGTCCTGCCTGTACTGATTTCATCATCAATCAACACCAAG
>DFWO01000037.1 GCA_002380945.1 Methylococcaceae bacterium UBA4132
TGTCAATGCGTAACTTCTAATCTATTAAGAATCTGACAACATTTTCGGTGGTATCATTGCTCTTAAGGCATTGGCTACCCCGCCAACACATTAATCAATTCTTGAATAATCGGGGCTTCTACAGGTGTGAGGGTTGTTGATGGTGCTGAAATAAGGTACACATTGCGTATCCTTACATCTTGATTCTGAGCTTCAAAGAAGTCAGGCTTCCCCGACTAATCATCGGGAGGATAATGGGGAAAGTCGAGCGTACCCTACACGACTGGTTGATAAACCAAATTATTGTTGACAGTGCGACAATCTAAATAGTAGGCTAAACATCGTTTTTTTGGGCATATTCCTAAGCATAATAAGGAAGTCATCTTTTAGAAGTTCCTTTTTTGTGCAAGTTATTTGCAATGTTAGCTAGCTAAATTAAGAGGTATATAAGTTGAATCCGAAATTTGCAAAACTCAGTAAAGCAATACTGTTTAACTCCCCTTTTAGGAAATATATTTTCCCGACGTACACCTCCAAATTTACTCCACCCCAGCTATGTTTCCTTTGCAAGTGCATCGCAGATACTCAACATATTGAAGGTGCTATTGCCGAGATTGGGTGTGGAAATGGTTGTACAACCGTATTCCTTAATAAGTATATGGACGCTCAAAAAATAGACAAGGCTTACTATGGAATTGATACTTTTTCTGGCATTGTCTCTGATGATATTAGGTTTGAAGTCACTAATCGAGGCAAGACAAAAGAGCTATTTACGGGCTTTCAGGCTAACAAGAAGAAATGGTTCGACGAAACCATGCGGCGGAATAAGATTACTAGAATTCAATCGGTTGAAGCCGATGTCAATAAATTTGATTTAACAACTATTGGCTCTTTATCCTTTGCTCTAATAGATGTGGGTTTATATCGACCGATAAAGAAGGCGTTGCCAGAACTTTATAAAATATTAAGTCCAGGCGGCATCATAATAGTAGATGATTGTGATCCTACAGATACCCATTGGGATGGGGCAGACCAAGCATATAAAGAGTTCATGAAAGAACTAGGTCTGGATACTCAAATTATTTATGGTAAGCTTGGAATAATAAAAAAAGTTACCTAAGAAAGAATTTTCGCCACTGCCATTAAGCTGGTAGAGTAAAATGAGGTGCGAATCCCAACGCAATCAACGTAAATATTGGGGTTCTCATAGCTCGCCAAAACCTAAGCAACTTTATATCAATGACATTAGCGGTGTATCTCACATGGAGCCACTGCGTACATTGGGTGTGTCGTAATATGGGCAGCAATAAATGTCTACTAAAAATCCGACAAGGTTTTCGGCGGTATTGCAGCTCTTAAGGCATTGGCGACGGCTAACACGTCAATCAATTCTTGAATAATCGCGCCTTCGACAGGGGTGAGATAACCTGCACCTGCCCAGCCCATGCCGATTAAACTCAGCACCATGCCACCTACCGCACTTTGTAAAGCGATTTTGCGCATTCGTTCGCCGATATGAAATAGCTCATCGACTTTCAATAAGGAGCTATCCATGATGACGGCATCGGCTGATTCGCCTGTAATATCACTGTTTTGTCCAAAGGCGATGCCGATGGTGGCGGCAGTTAAGGCGGGGGCATCGTTGATACCATCACCTAAAAATACGGTTTTAGCTTTTAATGTTTCTTCGCGTACTAATGCCAATTTTTGTTCGGGGCTTTGGCTAAAATAAACGTGTTCAATGCCAACTTGTTGGGCGAGATAACACACTTCAGATTCTCTATCACCTGACACTAACATCACGCGATCAAATAAGTGATTGGGGCGTAAATGGTTGATGAATGAGGAGCTATCAGTACGCACTTCATCCCTAAATTGCAAAGTTGCCGCATAAACGTCATCAATTAATGCCACGCATTCTAAACCGCCGCTAGTGACAGGAAGTTGCGCTATATCAGCGGTGTAATTGGCTTCAAAAAATTTGCGGCTAGTAATTTGTACTTGCTTATCGGCGACTTGACCTTGCAAGCCTTCGCCTGATAACTCGCTGATATGATTAACGCTTAATAAGGTTACATTGGCTTTTTCAGCGGCTTTAACAATAGCACTGGACAGCGGGTGTTTTGAGTAGCGTTCTAAACTGGCAATCAGAGCCAGCACTTCTTTTTCATCATGCGTGCTGCTGGGTATCAAGGCGATTAAGGACGGACGACCATAGGTTAATGTCCCCGTTTTATCAAAAATAGCGGTGCGACAAGTGCCGATGGTTTCTAAAATGGCAGGATTTTTAATGATGATTTCACGCCGTGCGGCGAGTGAAATGGAGCTAATGATGGTGACGGGTATGCCTATCAGTAAAGGGCAAGGCGTGGCTATTACCAGCACTGCTAGAAAACGAATAATGTCATCACTTGCCCACCATGCAAACAGCGCGATGCTCACGGCTAACGGTGTGTACCATGCACCAAGTTGATCGCCTAAACGACGTAGATTCGGGCGGTTTTGTTCCGAAGCCCGCATGACTTCCATGATTTTTGCATAACGCGAATCTTCTGCCAGTTTATCAGCACGAATGGTTAAAGCGTTATCACCATTCACCGCGCCAGACAACACCAAAGAGCCGCAGGTCTTGGACATTAAATACGGTTCACCTGTTAGATAGGACTCATCCATCGTGCTAGAACCGTCTAATACTGTGCCATCAACAGGGCAAAGCTCATGCGGCAGAATCACTAAGGTGTCACCGATAACCACTTGTTCCGTGCCTATATCAGTTAGGGTGTCGCCTTGTTTTCGATGAGCAATAGCAGGCATTCGTTTTGATAAAGCTTCTAATACAGATGAGGCTTTGCGTACGGCGTAATTTTCTAACACAGCACCGCCTGATAGCATCAGCACCACTAAGCTACCCGCTAGGTATTCATGCAAACAAACGGCGGTAACAATGGATAAGCCCGCCAATAAATCTGAACCAAAATCACCACGCAAAAATTTGGCGAGCAACTGATAAAGCTGAGGTAATCCGCCTAATAACAAAATTACAATGAGTGGTAACTGTACTTGCTGAATTGAAAAAAATAACCGCCCTTGCCAAAGGGATTCAGTGCTTGAGTTTAAGAGAGTATGAATTTCCCAGCTATAAACTTCATGTCCTGTATCCAGCCAGTAGCGCAAGACGAGATAAGTCGCAATGCCCAGCAAACTAAGCAGGGCAATACTGTTTTCAATTTTTAAATCAGCGGTCGCTGATTTAGCCGCGTTTTTTGTTGCCATGAAACATTGCTCTTGCTAAATTTTCGTGGTGGATATAGCTTTCAACCGCTACACCTATGACATGAACACCGACTAACACCAAGGTGAAATTAGCGAAAAATTCATGCACTATTTCCCAGAAGTATTCATGACTATCAAGCATAAAGGCTAATGGTCCTGCGCCTTTATCTGCACCATAAACTGCCAATCCTGTCGCGACTGTCATTAGTAAGCTGAGTAATAACAGCACTATCATTGCAGCACCCGCTGGATTATGCCCGATATAACGCTGTGCTTTTGCTTGCATTAAGTCTTTAAGATAAGCAATAGAGGTAGCAGGGCTGCATAAAAAATTGCTAAACCGTGCATACTGCCCGCCAATAAAGCCCCATAGCAATCGAAACACGAGCAAACCGCCGACTAAATACCCTGCCCAGACATGAATGGTTAAGAGGTCATCTTCGGCTAAGTAAGCAATAAAAAACGCCACAACCAATAACCAATGAAAAATGCGTAATGGCAAATCCCAAACTTTAATGAATTCTTCTGACTGCATATTAGTCTCCTAATGTTATATAACTTTGGATTTGTAGATAAAGAGAAATACTGAAAAGTTCATTCTACACTTTGTTCTATGACATGAATTTGAAAACGTTTTGGAAAAGTTGGAAAGTTAAGCGTGGGCGGGTAAGATACGCGGTCTTTATAAAATCATGACCATTGACATTTAATGGCTATCCATCAACCTATTTTCGTTTGCTGAGTTATTGTTTGCTATGTCGTTATTAATAGATTATCTCGCGTTGTGCTGGTTTCGCAACAATCCTGCTGATTTACATCCGTCAAAATCCTTTATGTGGAAAGCTGTGGTGTTTTATTTAATTTCAGGCATGATTGTGGAGTTTCTGATTGCGGATGTTGAGGGCATATTGGAAGTATTATTACGCACCTTTATGGCATTTTCCTCTATCACTACGTTATTACTCATCATCAAAAAATGGCAGTATTTTCAACAATTGTTCATTGCTATTTTTGTTTGCGAAAACTTTATTATGGTACTAGCGACTGCCACGGAAGGATTGTATTTTTTCTTGGTCATGGAGCATTACAAATACGCAGAACACCTATCCATCGGTATAGGTGTATTATTAGTCGGTTGGTATCTGGCAATAGTTGCTTATATTTTGCGCCAAGCATTTCAGTTTAAAATGAGCCTTAGCCTTACCTTAGCGTTGAGCTATTTTGTATTAACTTATGGTATTCCAATGCTATTTATGGATATGTAACAAACCGCTATGATAGGCTACACAGGTGGTCGTCCACTCTTTAATTCACTATTTTCTACAGGTAATCAAGTTCATGCGTAATTATTTTTCAACTCTCAGCTGTGTCGTCCTCACTTTATGTTCAGTCTCAGCCTTCGCAGGTGCTGTTATATCTCAAGATGCCCTGCCTGAAAAAGTACAGGCGGCATTTCACAAAAAATTTCCTAATGCTATCAGTGTTAGTGCCGAAGCAAAAACACATTTTGGTCAAGAGTTATACTTAATTGCTTTTAAAGAAGCCAAAGAAGCCGATGCCAGAAATATTGTTTATTATCGTGTCAACGGCAATTTTTATGTCAACGGTGATGAAATTGATACTGCGAAAACCTCGGTTGAAATGCCACCTGCTAGCTATGAAAATCTGAAAGCGACCTTTAACGACTACGACATTAAAGAAGCCATTTTAGTGGTAAATCCTAATGGTGCAGGTGAAGAATATGATTTAGTCGTTAGTGCCTCAGGTGTGTTATGGCATGTGTCTTTGGATCGTAACGGCAACATTACTAAAAAAGAAGAATAATAACCCCATCGTCATGTTGACGTTGTGACTACAGCAACGTCAGCACATTTAATACCCGCCTTACACTTCACTCATCATCATGCCCGCCTACGCAAAATGGCTATCGCCAAAACTTAGACTCAGCTCCGTTATTTTTCTCATCGCATTATTTCTGACCGTCTTTGATAATCAGGCTTTTTTAGCCGCTGTTTTTAAAGTCGTTGATAGCTCTGGTTTAGCGGGTAATAATTTTAAAGTCGCGGTCTTTATCGCCCTGTTTGCCTTGTTTAGCTTGCTGTTGTCATTGTTTGCCAGCAAATATGTATTTAAACCTTTTGCAATACTGGTGCTGATAACTGCTTCGGTAATTAGTTTTTTCATGGATAATTACGGTGTCATTGTCGATGTCTCCATGATTCAAAACATCGTTGAAACCGACACCAAAGAAGCAACTGAACTTCTGAGTATTCATTTAGTACGGCATGTTGTGCTGGTTGGCTTATTGCCTGCATTGTGTCTTTATCGCATTGATATTCAATACCACTCTTTTTTTAAAGAGTTAGGTATACGCTTAATGATGATTGTCATTATCAGCACGGTGTTAGGCAGTATTATTTTTGCCCATTACAAAGACTTTTCCTTAATTGATAGAAATAATCGTGCCTTACGTTACTTCATCAATCCTAATTACCCTGTCTATGCCTTAGGTAAATATCTAAAACGCGCATTAAATCCTGAAGTCATCACCATTACTGCCATTGGTAAAGATGCACAACAACTGAACACATGGAAAACACGCGGTAAAAAATCCATCGTGGTATTGGTGGTCGGTGAAACGGCTCGCGCCCAAAATTTCTCACTCAACGGTTATGCGCAAGACACCAACCCACTGTTAAGCAAAGAAGACATTATTAATTTCCCTGACACCCATTCTTGCGGCACGGCAACGGCTGAATCAGTACCATGTATGTTTTCTGACTTTGGACGTAATGATTACAGCGACAGCAAAGCCAAACATTATGAAAACTTATTAGACGTACTGACTCATGCGGGTATCAATGTGTTATGGCGTGATAATAACTCAGGCTGTAAAGGCGTGTGTGAACGCGTGCCTACCGAAATGATGGAAAAACTAACCATTCCTGCGTTTTGTAATGACACAGAGTGTTTTGATGAAGTGTTACTGCATGGGCTACAAGAGAAAATTGACAGCTTCAACAATGACGGTGTTATCGTGCTACACCAAAAAGGCAATCATGGTCCTGCGTATTACTTACGTCATCCTGAAGCCTTTAAAAAATTCACCCCAGAGTGCACCAGTAATCAAGTGCAAGATTGTCCACGCGAGCAAATTGTCAATGCCTACGACAACAGTATTTTGTACACCGATTACTTCCTAAGCCAAATTATCCATTTGCTACAACACAATGCTGACCGCTATAACACCGCATTATTGTATATGTCAGATCATGGCGAATCGTTAGGTGAAAATGGTATTTATCTACACGGTCTGCCTTATAAAATCGCGCCTGATGAACAAATCCATATTCCTTTTATTATGTGGTTGTCACCTGAATTTGCCACCAGTTTTAATATTGATACTGACTGTGTAAAACAGTACAGCACCGAAGCCTACTCGCATGATAATTTATTCCACTCAGTTTTAGGAATGCTAGACATACAAAGCAACGAATATGATGCAGAGTTGGATATATTTAACCGCTGCCGTCAATAAGATAATATTCATTTCAATAGACGTTGCAATGCAACGTTTCTACCACAAACTAGCCACCATGAACACAAAATAACGACTGATGACTATTTTAGCATTCACACATACTTAAGTATGTGTGCCACGATGCACAAACACACCGCTGAAAAAATCACTAGTACCCCAACTCATTCAAAACATCACCAAGCCATCACTTACCCTACCGATAACAACACTCAAGTCACCGCATCGATGATAGAAATCCACGGTAATAGTGAAACAGGCTGACATCGTCACCCCATCCCTTCATTCAGCATGATTATCGAAGGTAACTTGGATGTGATGCTCAAGGATGGTTCGGTCAATCACCTAAAAGCAGGTGAATCTTTAGTTGAAGTGACATAATCGATGCAACACAGGCAACGTACCCGTCAAAATTATGGTGTTTTACACAGGTATCGTGAATAGCGTGTTGATAATTAAAGAAAAGCCTTGAGAACTACATTTCGTCAAATAAACAGCCTTTGCTCAAGCTATCCTATTGACTTAAAGATATTATAGAATATAAATTTGTGCTTGGGCTTTTATAAAACACCCTATACGCCTTTCATCTCCCTTAGTTAACAGGATGCTTTCCATGAGAAAATCTACGCGTGTACACGCTAAATCCACCGCACATTCTCAACGTTTAGCACTAGAAAGTCGTTTAGTATTTGACGGGGCGATAGCCGCAACGGCAGTGGACATACAGCCTGATACGGCAGATAGCAAAGCCATTGACAACACCAGCGCAGCAGACACACCCAGTCAGCCGCCTGTTGCTTTTTCTGTAGAAAAAAACCCGCCTGCTGTTGATTACCAACCGAATACTGAGACCACAGATAATCAACCTGCCTTTCCTATTGAACCGAAAAATACCTTAGACGCAACCGACGTAGCGGTTAGCCCTGTGAACGGTGTGAGTGGGGAATACTCAACGACGTTGATTGTGGTTGATGCCCGCGCTGATAATGCAGCGACCTTACTCACCAATCCACCCGCTAATACGCAAGTGATTACACTCGATGCAACGCGTGATGGTTTTCAACAAGTCGCTGACTTATTACAAGGACGGCATGATGTCACAGAACTGCATGTATTAGGATGGACAGAAGGTAATTCGGAATGGTTAGGTAATAAATCACTAACATCAACCTTAGAACCCTCAGTCAGCAACGCATTAATTCATTGGGGTGATAGTTTTGCTAACAACGCTAACATCGTTTTTCATAGCACCAACAACCTAAGCACGAACTGGCTCAGTCATATTGATGCACTAACAGGTATAGATACAAGCTGGTCACAAGACCCCATTGAACTTAGCCCCAGCCCAGTTCCAGCTCACGAGATAGTGGTCGTTGATACCAGCATCGAAAACTATCAAACTTTGCTGGAAAACGTTAGCCCTACCGCTGAAATTATTTACATAGACCCTAGTAAAGACGGCATCAACCAAATTGTTGACGCACTACAAGGGCAACACGATATTTCAGCCATACACATTTTATCGCACGGTAGCCAAGGTTCATTTAACTTAGGCACTTCGCAACTGAATAGCGGTGACATTGATCAATATCAAGCGCAACTAGCTGAAATTGGTCAATCTTTAACGAACAACGGCGATATTTTGCTGTATGGTTGTGATATTGCCAATGGCTCAGCAAGCACGACTTTCATTGATAGGATAGCTAATCTTACGGGAGCAGATATTGCTGCTTCAACTAATGATACTGGCAGCGCGGCTAAAGGCGGTGATTGGACGCTGGAATATAACAGCGGAACAATTGATGCAAGAACATTAGCCGCACTTGATTTTCAAGATACACTTGCCGCAACAAACATAGTTGCTGGTAGTATTACAATTAACTCTACTCCAGCTGGAGCTGCTTATGCCATTGGTGAGTTAGTCACCGCCAGAGTGACTTTTTCAGCACCCGAAGTAGTCACAGGTACGCCCACATTAACCTTGAATATAGGCGGTGTGCTTAGAACAGCCACTTATGCCAGTGGCTCTGGCTCAACCCAGTTAATTTTCAACTATTACATCCTTCCTGGTGATGTGGATGCCAATGGTATTTCTATCAATGCCAATAGCCTATCTCTGAATGGCGGTACGATTACCAACGGGGGGACTCCTGCAACGCTAACTCATGCTGCATTAACTGACCAAGCCAGCGATGCTGTTAACGCACCAGGCTCATTAGTTGTTTCTATGTCCATTACCTCCACACCTGCATCGGCATTAACCTATGCCGTAGGCGAGGTGGTAGAAGTAACGGTTACATTTTCAGCCAATGAAACAGTAACAGGAACGCCGTCATTAGAATTGGATGTTGGTGGCAACATTAGAACGGCAAAATATGTCAGTGGTAGTGGAACAGCGAATTTAAAGTTTAACTATACCATCGTAGCGGGTGATATTGATGCTAATGGTATTGCTGTCGTTGCTAATAGTCTAGCAACAGACGGCGGTTCAATTGATAGCGGTTCATACGCGGCAACGATTGGTCATGCGGCTGTCGCTGATAACCCTAACGACAAAGTTAGCACGGCAGCAGATACCACTGCCCCCGTTTTCCGTTCAGCGGTAGGCGCAGGTTCAACCATTACCTTAAGTTATAACGAAATAGGCAGTGGTTTGAACACAATAGCACCATCGCCTGCTGACTTTACTTTTAGCAGAAATAATGGGGTTGGTGGTCAGTTAAGTGTTAGCAGCGTTACCATTAATCATGCGGCTAACACTGTTGATTTGGGTTTAAGTGGCTTAATCAATCTCACTGATACCAATATGACAGTCAGTTACACCGCAAATGGCACTAACGATGTTCAAGACGTGGCAGGTAACAAAGTCGCTAATTTTAGCAATGTCTATGTTGCTAACACTATGCCTACGTTTGATGTCAAAAGTAATTCTCTGGCATTGAATACACCTACACTCATATCTGGAACTGGGATAAGCGCAGGAAGTAAAGTTTTATACAGCAATATTATTACTATTGATGGACAGGCTATAGATGTTTTAGTAACCCTCGTTAATGCTACAGGCATGGGTCTTAGTAGTGCAGATGGTATAGGCGGGGCAACCGCTCCTGCCTTAATAGGGACAACATATCAACTTGATTTAGACTGGTATAAATTAAATTCGAATCTTACAGCGGCAAATAGTACCGCCGAAGTCAGGTTTGATTTTATTAAAGCGGGAACTTATGGCACTACCTCGACAGCCTCATCAGGAGTCGATGTCATATTGCAAAATGTCCCAATCAATTCTTATGATATTGATAACAACAACCAATTTCAGGAATTTGGCGGGTTTGCCACTTATACCGTGTCAAACACGACTGCTCTTATCCAAACACAATATACTGGTTTTACTCATTTTGAAACACAAGTTGGTGATGGGAATGTTACCGTCGCACCTGGCACCGCTTTAGGCGATAACCACCGCGTCATGGCATTTTATGAAGCAATTCATTCATTTTCACTAAAAACGGGAGCTACGGCAACTGGTCCAGCTTATTATTATTTAGATTTTAGTAAAGGTCCAAATTGGGCTAATCCAGCACTCACTTACCAGATTCCAACTGTTAATACAACGGTTACAAGTGATACCACACCGACTTTAACGGGTACTTTTGTTGGCTCTGCGCTTATTGGCACCGCTGTAAGTCCAACTATTCAGGCTTACACACTGAGTGTTACCGTAAATGGTGTAACTTATACAGCAGGAAATACCGCAGCAGAGCGGGTTCAAACGGGTAACATCGTAACATTCACGGATACTGCGCCAGGAGGACTCACAGGAATATTTAATACAACTACTGGGATTGGAACATGGACTATGACCGTACCGACACCCCTTCCTCTTGCAACTTACAATGTAGCGGTTGATGTTGGTTATGGTACTTCATTAGCTGCAATAAACAGACACACCGTTGATAACACTACAAATGAGTTAGTGATAAATGGTGCGCCTGCCGATATTATCCCGCCAACAATGACTAAAATTGAGCGGCTTAATCCGACAGGACAAAACATTACGTCTGCGAGTCTTGTCACTCAAAATTATGTTGATTTCAATGTTACTTTTAGTGAAGCCGTTACTAATGTCGGTGTTGCCGATTTTCAAATTATAGGGACAGGTAGTGCTGGTTCGACTATTTCCGCAGTCACACAAACAGGAGCTACAACTTACACTGTTCGTGTTTCAAACATTCCGATAGGTAATACGGGTACGCTTGATTTAAATCTTCTTGCAACCAATGATTTAGTTGATCTTGCGGGTAATTTGTTAACTGGAACCATTGATGCTACTCAAGGTGTACTGCCAAGCCTAGGAATAGATCAAACTTATCTTATAAATAATAACAATCCACCTGTCAACACCGTGCCATTGACCACCCAAACCGTGACTGAAGCCA
>DFWO01000030.1 GCA_002380945.1 Methylococcaceae bacterium UBA4132
AAAGGACTGCTTATAGACTGCAAATAGATGTTAGCCAGATATTAAATAGATTGAAAACAGACGCTAAATAAATTTTGTTTAGATGTTAAATAAATTTAAAACAGATTTTGAATAGATTGTATATAGACTGTTCGGCGACAACTATCTGTAACGACCTGCAAACATAAACCACAAGACTTGAAAACATCCGTGTTTTCGACCCACATTAATTGCAAATGAGCCGACATTATTTGCAAACAGCCTGCGAAGATCACTCTCGATCCACATTGAGTGCAAATAAGAAATCAGAGTGGAATCCCAATCGCCAATAGGTTGTTTTGTAATTCCTGCGTTCGAGCTGGGGAGAGGTTACCATGCAGGAATGAACGTATTTCAGCGGGTTTGGTATCGAGCAATTTTGCTAAGGCTTTGGCATTATAGCCATGCCGATTTAATCGTGGAGTAGTGGGTCAAACCTAATTAGCGGTTATTTTTCATCCCAGAAAAATCAAGGCATTCAGAAGTAAAAACAACAGATTTAATACACTACCCTTTTGTTAAGGCATCGAGCTGCGGGGAGTCGCTATTTTTGCGAAAGATTTTTGGGTAGGACACCCAAAAATCAGCAAAAACTACGCGACCGCTATGCCTTCGGCTGCCCCAGCCGTCCTGGTCACTCGTTCGCTACCCAACAAGGGGTGGCTCACATGCTCTCCAATGACTCGACGCGATATCGGAAAGCCTGCATTTTCTACGCTATCGCTTCTGGGGACTACTCGACTCCTGTCTCGCAGCGGTGGAAGAAAAATCATTTTTTTTGACTTTCCAATGATCCTGTATAAAATGGTATTACTTATAATTAATAGGTATTGACTATGAAAACAGAGACCATTGAAAAAAGCCGTCTTTCAATAAATATGACGGTAAAACTGGAGGAGTCAGAACGGGAACGCATCAAGTCGCTTGCTATAGCGAAAAAACGCACCCCGCACTACATCATGCGGGAAGCGATTCAAAGCTATCTTGAACAGGAAGAGGCTCAGCAACGCTTTATTGCCATTGCCAAACAATCACTGGCAGACTACCGAGCTACAGGCGAACATATCACGCTTAACGAGTTGGAGACGTGGACGGACGAGTTAAAAAATAATCCTAAAGCCACTATGCCACTATGCCACAAGTAAGACTTACGCCACGAGCAGGGCAAGACCTGAAACGACTTTATGATTTTTTATTGGCAAAAGATGAGCGAGTGGCGGGTAATGCCATAGAAACTATTAAAGTTTCATTCAAGCCACTTGCTCATTTACCTATGATCGGACGACCCATCGAAGATGATATAAGGGAATTGGTTATTGATTTTGGACGCATTGGTTATCTTGCCTTGTATCACTATGATACTGATATTGATACTGTTATCATTTTGGCAATACGCCACCAGAGAGAAAACGATTATAAGTAATCGTTTTTTTACTCCGTAAGAGACTATAGGAAATCTAGTCATTTTTATGTTCTTATCAGGTTTAGTGGTATCTGTGTCCATCAATATCCTAATCTCTCAATTGTATTTTTGCGAGTTGCTGAGTATTGATGGCATTTTCAAATTGAAAATAAAAACTAACTAGCACCTACGCCAAGGTTTGATTTTCTCGCGTGCGGTTGTAGTTGTTTTTTTGTTTTAATTGTTTTAGTTGTTTTCTTATCGTTTTTCTCTTTATTAATCATGGCACTGTAATATAAAACCTTCGGAATTTGTTGTAAAACCTTCGGAATTTGTTGTAAAACCTTCGGAATTTGTTGTAAAACCTTCGGAATTTGTTGTAAAACCTTCGGGATTTGTTGTATTATCCTGCCTTGAAGGGGTTGTACACTCAAACTGCCGAAATTACCGATGGGCTTTAAAATATTAGTAACCTATTGATGTATTTAGGTAATTTATGCTATGTCAAATAACGGTTGTGAATAGGCTATCAATTCGATAAACATAAACACTAAATAAGACACGAGCAAGTTGTATATTTTTATAGCGAAAAGCAGGTTAAGATTTAACAACTATGCCTGAACACATGAAAATCTGTCGATTTTGGTCTATAAAACCATTGCCAAATAACGTGGACAGAATTTTCGGCAGTGTGGGCGCACAACCACTTAAAATAAATTATTTTCTATGAGATTTGTTTTTGTAATTGATGACAACAAATTCCGAAGGTTTTGTGTATGGCTAAAATAAAGAAAAAATCATTACCACCTTCATTGATTGTTACTCAATCGAACCAGTTGGTAGAAGCACGTTATAATCTGAGCTTAGGCGAGCAACGTTTAATTTTATCTATGATTGCCCAAATTCAACCAGATGATGATGATTTTAAACCATATCGTATAAGCATTGGTGAACTGGCGGACTTCTTAGGTGTAGCAAAAGGTTCTGCTTACCATGAATGCAAAAAAATAACTAAAACTTTGCTAAGTCGAGTTTTAGAGATTCAAGAGCCTGGTCGATTATTACAAACAGGCTGGGTGTCATCTGCCAATTACATTGATGGTTCTGGCATAGTGAATTTAAGTTTTGACCCATTGTTAAAACCATATCTGTTGCAATTAAAAGGGAATTTTACCTCTTGTAAGTTTGAAATGTTACTGGGCTTTAAGAGCCAATATACAATGCGGATGTATATGCTATTAAAGCAATATGAACGACTAAAAGAACGTGAAATAGAGCTTAGTTTGCTGCGTGGTATATTGAGTCTTAGAATTGATCAACATATTGAGTACAGCAATTTTAAAAAAAATATTTTGAATCCTACTCAAGAAGAACTTAAAGCTAAAGCCGATTTAACTTTTGAATTTTATGAAATAAAGCATGGTCGTCGTGTTGGCGCAATTCGTTTTAGAATTTTGTCCCAGAAAAAACTTATCGAACCCACCCAAGATGAAGATACTGTTAATGTAATGCCGTTAAAACCTAGATTGCCTGAGCCAGCAGCTCAAAAATATCCATTACTGGATAAATTGTTGTCATTAGTGCCAGAGCAACATAAAGTCAAAAAAACTGTAATTACCGCCTTAGAAGCTTTTGAAAAGAAAGAAGGGTTTGAATACGTCAAACGCAATATTCTGTACAGTAATGCCAAAGCCGATAAGTCTTATGCAGGATTTTTAAATAGTGCGTTAAAAGCTGACTGGGGGCATGATTGGGCTATTGAACGGAAGATAGAGGGCGAGGAAAAGAAGCAAATTATAGAAGCTGAGCAATCTAAAAAAGATGACGAGACCAGAAAACGCAAGGAATCCAAAGAAAAACATGAAAAGGCTCTTGCTGGCTTTTATGGCTTATCCCAAGATGTCCAAGACGGAATAAAAAATGATTTTCTGGAGTCAATTCAAGATAATACGTTTGTGGTGAAAGAGTGGGTAAAAACAGAAAGGTCTAATCAAAATCCTATCGAACGTCCAGTCATTAAATCCACGTTTTTGCTGTTCTTGATAAATCAAAACTTGGCAGGCTGATGATCCTAAGTAACATTGCCGAATAGGGCATGAAAGCATGGAAAAAAGCCACAACTACTATCAACGTAGCCTAGCCTGGCTGAAAACGCAATGTACGCCTCAAATAATTATTGGGTGATAGACCGTCTGCACGCATTTTTGAAACCTAAGCCACAGCACTTCATGTCCGCATTGCCGCCATGAATATCACGACTGCTTTAGGAATGCCGATTTCGGTGCGGCTAAGGACAGTTAGGGGTTCTGTCGCAAATTTTTCGGAA
>DFWO01000106.1 GCA_002380945.1 Methylococcaceae bacterium UBA4132
TTCTTTCGTAAAGTTTAAAAGATTTTGTCCTGTTTAGTGTAGCTACATCATTGCATTATCGTCCGTCCGCTTTCGGATGTACAAGAGATTTTTATAATTAACGCATTGCCTAGTGTATATTCGCTGGCTCCAAAATGCTCAGCTCGCTAAGCATCAGGACTGTTTCAATCACTTAGTTCAAGGCGTTATACTCGCTTCGCCAAGTCCAAAACGAACCACTGTTTCTATTAGACGGAGTTCTTCTTGGGGTTTTATCAATAAGACTTTTCATCGAAAATCTGGTAGTGGTGCAAAGATGTAGTTTGTTCTATTATAAACAGCATGACATATTATCAAGAAATCGTCTGTCCAAGTTATGGTAGCAATAAAATCATCAAATCAGGTCACACAAAGCTGATGCACGATACCGCCATAACAAAGTAGAGTTCGATATTGATATTCATGCTAAATCACAGGTTTGACCCACTACTAGGTTTTTATCCTCATATTTAGGGAATTGCTCTGTAACTATGATTTTGCGTTTGACGCATTGGGTGTTTCCAGATATGATTGAAAAGTTATGTTGAACAGATTACCCGAAATTATAGAACCCTTGCACTTGGCTGATAAACGCGGCGAATTAAAGGGACAAATAGCCGTTAGTAGCCTACAGCGAATAGCAGACTTGCTGTTTGATGATTCAGGCTCAGTGACTGTGGAGCTTTTTTTTGGTCGGGAAGGACGCTTGCCTAAAATTGAAGGGCGTATTCAAACGGTTCTGCAACTAAAGTGCCAGAGCTGTTTACAAGCGTTAGAATTTCCCATCGATAGCGTTGTTAAGTTAGGTATTGTTAAAACAGTCGATCAAGCAAATAGATTGCCTGAAGACTATGAACCGTTGCTAGTCGAAGAAGACACTATGCTACTGAGAGATGTCATTGAAGACGAATTATTACTGAGTTTGCCAGCCTATCCTAAACATCAACATAGTTGTTTTGTCGCACATTCTGACAATAACAAAACTAATTCACCCGCGCAGGACTCACAGCCAGTGCGTGAAAACCCTTTTTCCATCTTAGCCACCCTAAAAAAAACTGGAGATTTATAATGGCCGTACAGAAAAGTAAAGTGACCCGTTCAAGACGCGGTCAACGTCGTTCACATGATGCGTTAACTGCAAAAGCATTGTCACAAGACCCTATTACAGGCGAAACCCATTTACGTCATCACATGACTCCAGATGGTTATTTCAAAGGTCGTCAAATTGTAGGTGCGGCGGTTGAAGAGGATTAATCCTCTTTTTTACGCTTAGCATGATGCTATGCCGAATCAGTTCTGATTCGGCTTTTTTATAATAACGGTGGAGTCATTCGTCAACGTGAGTTTAACCATTTCAATTGATGCAATGGGCGGGGATCATGGCCCTAAAGTGACTATCCCTGCATCATTGGATTGTTTAAAAAACAATCCAGACTTAAAACTAATTTTAGTCGGTGACGAAGCGGTTCTTAAGCCGTTATTAGTGCAAGAATTAGTCAATTATTCAGACAGGTTGTCTATTCAACACGCGTCTCAGTGTGTAGAAATGCACGAATCCCCAGCCAAAGTTTTAAAAAACAAAAAAGATTCTTCCATGCGTGTGGCTATTAATTTAGTGCGTGATGGAGTCGCTGATGCGTGCGTGAGTGCGGGTAATACAGGCGCGTTAATGGCGACTGCCCGCTTTGTGTTAAAAATGATTCCAGGTATTGATCGTCCTGCCATTATTTCTACGCTGCCATCTATTCATGGACATACTCATGTCTTAGATTTAGGCGCGAATGTCGATTGTACCGCTGAGCATCTGTTTCAATTTGCCGTGATGGGCAATGAACTGGTCAAAGCAGTTGAAGGTATTGATAGCCCTAAAGTCGGCTTATTGAATATCGGCGAAGAAGATATGAAAGGCAATGATCAAGTTAAGTCAGCCGCAAAATTACTGGAAAACTCATCATTAAACTACATTGGTTATGTTGAAGGCGACTCGTTAAACGCAGGTTCAGTTAAAGTCGATTTAATTGTTGCAGATGGTTTTGTTGGTAATGTCGCACTTAAATCTATTGAAGGCGCGGCAAAAATGATAGGCTTTGCATTAAAAGAAGCCTTTAGCAAAAACTATCTAACTAAATTAGCGGCTTTTCTAGCTTACCCTGTCTTGAAATCATTTAAACAGCGTATTGATCCAAGGCTTTACAATGGCGCGAGCTTCCTCGGCTTACGCGGCTTGGTGATTAAAAGTCATGGTGGTGCGGATGTATTGGCTTTTAAAACAGCCATTCAATTAGCTGAGGTTGAAGTTAAAAAAGATGTGATTCGCAAAATCAGCGAACAAGTTGAACAAACCTTAGCCCTGAGAAATAACGCATGACTTATTATTCAAAAGTAATCGGCACTGGCGGTTATCTGCCCGAAAAAGTTCTCACCAACGCACAATTATCAGAAACAGTTGATACTTCCGATGAGTGGATTTATGAGCGCACGGGCATCAAAAGTCGGCGCATTGCGAGTGCAGAAGAAACTGCATCTAGTATGGCGGAGATTGCTGCAAGACAGGCAATTGAAGCAGCACAAATCGACCCTGAAAGCATTGATTTAATCATTGTTGCAACAGGTACGCCTGACCGTGTTTATCCAAGCACAGGTTGTTTATTACAAAGACGTTTAGGTATTAAACACGCGGTAGCGTTTGATATACAAGCAGCGTGTTCTGGTTCTATTTTTGGTTTAAGCATTGCCGATCAATACATTAAATCAGGTGCCGCTAAAACCGTATTAGTAGTCGGTTCAGAAGCTTGTTCTCGCATAGTCGATTGGACAGATAGAACTACCTGTATTTTATTTGGTGATGGAGCGGGTGCTATATTGCTAACTGCCTCAGAAGAACAAGGTATTTTATCGACGCATATTCATTCTGATGGTGAATATGAAGAATTGCTGTACTGCCCAACATCTACTGAGCAACAAGCAGGTTATATTAGTATGCGCGGCAATGAGGTTTTTAAAGTTGCGGTCAATACGCTAGGCAGAATTGTTGATGAAACCCTAGAAGCCAATGAATTGGAACAATCGCATATTGATTGGTTAGTTCCACATCAAGCCAATAGTCGCATTATCGCGGCAACTGCAAAAAAATTAAAATTATCTATGGATCAGGTAATAATGACCTTGGAAAATCAAGGCAATACGTCATCGGCTTCTGTCTTGCTGGCTTTCAATGAAGGCGTGCGTGATGGTCGTATTCAACGTGGACAAGTGGTATTACTTGAGGCATTTGGAGCGGGATTCACTTGGGGTTCTGCATTAATTAAATATTAAGGCAAACTTACCTCTGCCTATCACGAGGATAAAACTATGAATGAACAAGCCTATAATTTAGCTTTTGTTTTTCCAGGACAGGGTTCACAGTCTGTAGGTATGTTACAGGACTTAGCCGCCAGCCACCCCGAAGTTAAGCATATTTTTGAACGTGCGTCTGATGCGCTGAGTAAAGACTTATGGTCACTAGTGGTCAATGGTTCAGAACAAGAATTGAATCAAACCCAAAACACGCAACCTGTTATGTTAGCGGCAGGTTTTGCCGTTTGGAATGTATGGTGCAAACAAAGCGCGGTTCGTCCAGACTGGGTAGCGGGTCATAGCTTAGGCGAATATACGGCGTTAGTGTGTTCTAGTGCGATTCATTTTGAAGATGCAATTAAGTTAGTTGCGGTTAGAGGAACACTCATGCAGGAAGCCGTGCCTGCGGGTATCGGTGCCATGGCAGCTATTTTAGGTCTGGAAGATCACGAAGTTGTTAAAGCGTGTACTGAAGCGGCTGAGCATGAAATCGTATCAGCAGTCAATTTTAATGCGCCTGGTCAAGTCGTTATTGCAGGTAATGTCGCGGCAGTTGAAAGAGCAATGACAATTGCAAAAACGATGGGAGCTAAACGCGCCGTATTATTGCCTGTCAGCGTGCCATCACATTGTGCCTTGATGCACCCAGCCGCTGAAAAATTGGAAACATATCTGCAAAATACTGCCATTAATATGCCGAAAATGACACTGATTCATAATGTCGATGTCTCTTCGCACAGTGCGCCTGAAGTCATTCGCAACGCCTTAAAAGAGCAGTTGTATAGACCAGTCCACTGGGTAGATAGCATTAAATTTATGCATGATCAAGGTGTTACCCGTTTTGTTGAATGTGGGCCGGGTAAGGTACTCATTGGACTCAATAAACGCATTGTTAAAGACGCGGCGCATTACAGTATTTATAACCCAGAAACTCTGAATGAGGCATTGGAGAACATTCATGACTAAGCAAATCGCTTTAGTAACAGGTGCGAGTCGCGGTATTGGCAAAGCAATCGCCGAACGATTAGCCGAAGATGGCTTTTTTGTAGTCGGTACAGCAACGTCTGATAGTGGTGCAAAAGCAATTAGTGATTTCCTCGCTGAAAACGGCACAGGCATGACGCTTAATGTCGCTGATGCTGATTCTATTGCTACCTTTATCAAAACGGTCAATGATGATATCGGCACACCAACCGTACTGGTCAATAATGCAGGTATCACGCGTGATAACTTACTCATGCGCATGAAAGATGAAGAATGGGACGACATCATTAATACCAACTTAACATCGGTGTTTCGTATGAGCAAAGCCGTGTTGCGTGGCATGATGAAAGCCAAAACAGGACGTATTATTAATATTTCCTCAGTCGTTGGCAATACAGGCAATGCAGGACAAGCCAATTATGCAGCAGCAAAAGCAGGTATGATAGGCTTTGCTAAATCAATGGCAAAAGAAGTCGGCTCGCGTAATATTACTATCAATACCGTTGCACCTGGTTTTATTGATACGGATATGACTCGAGAGTTAAGTGACGATATTAAAAACGCTTTACTGGCAGGTATTCCACTGGCTCGTTTAGGCGAAGCAAAAGAAATTGCCCACACCGTTTCCTTCTTAGCGTCTGAAGGAGCGGCTTATATTACAGGTGAAACGATTCATGTCAATGGCGGCATGTTCATGCCTTAATGTTGTGATATTGTAAAGATATCAAGTATAATTGCCCCCGCCGTCTGGAGTTTCCAGAAACGGGATTTCTAGTAAAAACCAATAACAATACTATTGTAAGTTAGGCTTATAAACTTACAGGTTGAGGATAATAATTATGAGTAACATTGAAGAACGAGTAAAAAAGATTGTCGCAGAGCAATTGGGCGTTAAAGAAGAAATCGCAAATGATGCTTCATTCGTAGACGACCTTGGTGCTGATTCTCTGGATACAGTTGAACTCGTTATGGCTCTTGAAGAAGAATTTGAATGTGAAATTCCAGACGAAGACGCTGAAAAAATCACCACAGTTCAGCAAGCTATTGATTATGTAACAAAAAATACCTAATACTGATAGTTAGTGGGTGAACATTTGTTCATCCACTAAATATACCGCCCCCTTATTTATTCCTTCCTTCTTTTTTCTTACGGTACATTACATTGAGCAAACGTCGAGTTGTAATAACTGGATTAGGCGCAGTCACGCCTTTAGCTAATACAGTCGCAGATACTTGGACTGGTATTATTAATGGCAAAAGTGGCATTAGCCCCATTGATTCTTTTAACATCGCGCCTTTTGCCACCACGTTTGGTGGTGTCATTCGAAATTTTGATGTCACTCAGTACATCCCTGAAAAAGACGCAAAACGTATGGATGGTTTTGTCCATTACGGTATTGCGGCTGGTTGTCAGGCATTTGAAGACTCAGGTTTAGAAGTGACCGAAGCCAATGCAGAACGTATCGGCGTTGCGATAGGTTCAGGTATTGGCGGTATTACAGGGATAGAAGAATGTTACGCCACTTATGAAAAAAGTGGCCCACGTCGTATTTCGCCTTTCTTTGTACCAGGTAACATTATCAACATGATTTCTGGCAATCTCTCCATTAAATATGGATTGAAAGGTCCTAATTTTGCCATCGTCACCGCCTGTGCAACTGGCACACACAACATCGGTGACGCAGCGCGTTTAATCCAATACGGTGATGCGGATGTGATGCTTGCAGGTGGTGCAGAACGCTGTACGACTTCACCGACTGCGATGGGTGGTTTCGCTTCGGCAAAAGCCTTATCACGTCGTAATGATGACCCACAAGCCGCCAGCCGCCCGTGGGATAAAGACCGTGATGGTTTTGTCCTCAGTGATGGTGCAGGTGTCGTAGTCCTTGAAGAACTCGAACACGCCAAAGCACGCGGTGCAAAAATTTACGCTGAATTAGTCGGCTACGGCATGAGCGGTGACGCTTATCACATCACGACACCATCCGAAGGCGGCGAAGGTGCAGCACGTTGTATGCGTAATGCCTTGCGTGATGCTGGTTTGAATGCCGACGCAGTGGATTACATTAATGCACACGGCACATCAACTCCCGCAGGTGATGTCGGTGAAACTCACGCCATGAAAGCCGCATTAGGCGATCATGCCTATAAAGTTGCCATTAGCTCAACAAAATCCATGATTGGACACATGCTCGGTGCGGCAGGTGGTATTGAAGCCGTTTTAACCGCGTTAGCGATTAAAAATCAAATCGCACCAGCAACCATCAATTTAGACAATCAAGACCCAGAATGCGATTTGGACTACATACCCAATATTGCCAGAGACATGAAAATTGATATAGCCATGTCTAACTCTTTCGGTTTTGGTGGCACTAACGGTACGTTAGTATTTAAACGCTATTCGTAGGCTACGCATTGCGTAGCCTACCCTGTCATGATGCTAGTCAATGGTGAGTACCAAACGCATATCGAAGTAGCAGACCGTGGCTTTCAATACGGTGATGGTTTATTTGAAACCATTACCGTTCATAACGGCAAAGCTGTTTTTCTACAGCAACATCTAGCCCGTTTAACAGCGGCTTGTCAACGCTTACGGATTCCAGTACCCTCGCCCGATACTTTACGCGCCGAAATTGACCAACTGTGTCAAAATACTGAGCAAGCCGTACTCAAAATCATCATCACACGCGGCAGTGGTGGACGCGGCTATCGTCAACCCGATGACATTTCCCCCACGCGGGTATTAAGCCTACATCCTTTTCCAAATTATCCAGACAATTATGCACGGGAAGGCATTACTGCTCGCTTTTGCAGCACACGTTTAGGCTTAAATCCAACTTTAGCAGGGATGAAACACCTCAATCGTCTTGAACAAGTCCTAGCACGCGCTGAATGGCAGGATGACACTATTCAAGAAGGTATTATGCTGGACATTAATGATTGCGTGATTGAAGGCACGATGAGCAACCTGTTTTATAGCAAAAACCAGCAACTTTATACCGCCGCACTAACGCAATCAGGTATTGCAGGTATCATACGCGCCATGATTATCAGCCATGAATTCGTCATTGAACACAATTTTAACCAAGCCGAATTATTAGCCGCCGATGAACTATTTGTCTGCAATTCTGTTATAGGGATATGGCCTATTAAACAACTTGCCAGCCACACGTTTACAATCGGCAACAAAACTAAATACTTACAACACTGGCTAACTCAACGAGCAATACACGATGATTAAAAAACTCAGCCTAGTTTTTCTTATCCTATTAAGTTTTGCTTGCGGCTGGTTAGTAAGCGGCTATCAAAACGCACTTAAAGCCCCAGTCGTTATCGGACAGCCTGTTATCATCGACATTGCCAAAGGGGATTCTTTTAAACAGGTCATTCATAAATTACGAGATCAGCATCTGTTCATGAAACCCTTGTGGTTCAAAGTCATCGCCATACGAACAAAAGCCGTTAGAAAAATAAAGACGGGTGAATACGAACTACCGACAGGTGCGACCATCCCCGATATACTCGCGCTATTAGTATCAGGCAAAAGTAAACAGTATTCTATTACCTTCCCCGAAGGTCGTAACTTCAAAGATATGTTACAAGCCATTGAGAAAAACCCGTATCTTGAACATACTCTAAAAGGCATGAGCAATGAAGACTTAATGACTAAGCTAGGTGCAACCGAAAAACACCCCGAAGGGCTATTCTTCCCCGATACCTACTTTTTTGACAAACGTACTACGGATGTCGCGCTGTTAAAAAGAGCCTACGACAAAATGCAGTTAGTCTTGCAGCAAGAATGGTTCAACAAAGCCGAGCATCTACCGTTTAATACCCCGTATCAAGCGTTAATCATGGCTTCTATCGTAGAAAAAGAAACCGCCGCTAAAGCCGAAAGTACCCAAATAGCAGGTGTATTTAGCCGCCGCTTAAGCCAAGGCATGATGCTACAAACTGATCCGACCGTCATTTATGGCATGGGCGATAACTATCATGGCAACATTCGCTCTCAAGACCTACACACCGAAACGCCTTATAACACCTACAAAATAAAAGGCTTACCGCCAACACCAATTGCCATGCCTGGTCGTGAAGCTATTTATGCCGCCCTGCATCCAGACCAAAGTAAAAACAGCATTTATTTCGTCTCACGCGGCGACGGCACTCATGTTTTTTCCGCTACCCTAGACGAACACAATCAAGCAGTGAATAAATTCCAAAGGCAAAAACCATGAAACGCGGCAAATTTATTACCCTAGAAGGCGGCGAAGGCGTAGGCAAAACCACCAACTTAAGTTTTATTCAAGACTACCTGCAACAACACGCGATTACCGTCACCGTAACGCGTGAACCAGGTGGCACACTACTGGCTGAAAAAATCCGCCACCTAGTATTAGACATTGACGGCGAAAGCGTTGCCGAAACCACTGAATTATTACTCATGTTCGCCGCCAGAGCGCAACACATCCAACACGTTATTGAACCCGCACTAGCCCAAGGCAACTGGGTACTCTGTGACCGATTCACCGATGCCACCTACGCCTATCAAGGTGGTGGACGTGGCTTATCTATCGACACCATCGCCTTATTAGAACAGCTAGTACAAGGCAATCTACGCCCAGACTTAACACTACTACTCGATGCACCGATTGAAATAGGCATGGAACGCGCTAAAAAACGCGCCGCTTTCGACCGCTTTGAAGCCGAAAAACTCAGCTTCTTCACACGCGTCCGCGAGATGTATCTCAGCCGCGCCGCAGAGCAACCAAACCGCATCAAAGTCATTCAAGCCCATCAATCGCTAGACCATGTACAACAACAGATTCTTGGTGTGTTACAAACTATAATACATAGAAGTTACGCATTGACAGAGGGTGTAGGCTATGTATTTTGAACGCACCGAAGCCAAAGAAAGTTGGCAAATAATGATAAGAGAAAGCAGCCGCCCAACGGCAGCCCATTGTACATTGGCGATGCATGCA
>DFWO01000053.1 GCA_002380945.1 Methylococcaceae bacterium UBA4132
TATCACTTTGATTTTTACCACTACTATTTTGTATAGATATCTAATATTGGATAAAATTGCGCTTCACAGTGTCCAGCACCTCTTGAAAGTCTACTACTGCCGCCACGTTGCCTTGATGCGCAGAATTTCTGGCATAATCTGCAAAAAAACTTCCAATAAGCGTGGGTCAAAATGGTTACCTGCATTTTGCCGCATCATGTCTAACGTTTCTTCGAGAGACCAAGGTTCTTTATAGGGGCGTTTGGTAGATAGCGCGTCGAAGACATCCGCGATAGCAACAATCCGAGCTGCTTCTGGAATATTCTCTCCAGCCAGTCCAAGCGGATAGCCGCTGCCGTCCCATTTCTCATGGTGAAAGCGGGCGATTGCAGCCGCCATTTTGAACACTGGATTGTCGGTTTTATTAAGGATGTCATAGCCAATTTGCGCATGGGTTTTCATAATTTCCCACTCCTCCTCGTTGAGTTTGCGCGGTGCTTTAAGAATACTGTGAGGAATGCCGATTTTACCCGTATCGTGGGTCGGTGCAGCCAGTTCAATCATTTCAACTTGTGCCAGGTTCCAGCCTGCGGCGCGAGCAATTGCAGCCGAGTAGCCCGCCATGCGCCAGATGTGTTCGCCAGTATAGGGATCGTTATAGTGACCCGCATCGCCGAGCATTTTAATGGCAGCACGAGCCAGATTATCCAGCTCTATCACTTTCACTAGCGAGAGATGTGTCTGTACTCGACGCAAAACTATCGGTCCTGATACTGGTTTTTGAATATAATCGACCGCGCCGACATCAAAACCGTGTGCTTCGTTCTCCAGTTCACCCATCGCAGTAACGAAAATTACTGGAATTTTGGCGGTGAGCGGGTCGGTTTTCAGATGCGTACAGACTTGATAGCCATCCATGTCAGGCATCATGATGTCTAGCAAGATAATGTCTGGACTATGTTCTTTTGCCGCAGCCAGTGCTTTTTCGCCATTAATTGCAAAAATAAGCTGAAAGTGATCTTTGAGAATTTGCTGGAGTACTTTTAAGTTATTCGGTTCATCATCAACCAGCAGCACTTTATAACTGTCTTTCATTTTGAATCTCCATTTAATGTAATGGTCAGCTTTTCTAACAGGTTTTTTACTTCGGTTTTTGCGCTATCAAAGTCGAAACTATCGACCTCACGACGAATAGCCTTAAGTTCGGTATCAGCAAGATAGGGAATCAGTTGCTGCAAAAATGGTTCGACACTTTCTGGATTTAATTCATCCAGCGCAACTAACAATTGCTGCAAGATGCTGTTTACCTGTTCGGCATCAAATGGTTTTGTTGGGACATTCTGCTTTTGTTCGGGTAGCTGCAACAGTTGGATTGCGGTAGAAGCTTTTCTGAGTGCGGCATTCAAAGCAGCGAATTGCTCGGAGATATTCTGAACATTGCCAGCTTTCAAGTTGGCATCCAAGTCAGTTACCAGCGAGTAGATTTCAAATAGCTCCAAATTACCAGAGACACCTTTAAGAGCATGAGCGGTGCGGCGAATCGTTTCAGTATTATCAGTACTTTCGGCAAAAAGCCTCGCCATTTGTGCCGCGTCGTCTGTTCGTTCATCGGCGAATACAGATAGTGCATTAGCGTAAATTAAGGGGTCTCGCCAAGTCGCCAGTGCTTTATCGGTATCGGCTATGGCAAGCAATGGGCTAAAGTCGATAGTTGTTTGCGGCTTACTGGCTACCGTTATAGTGGTTCTTGCGAATCCAGCACCTTGAGGAGCTAACTCTTCCATTTGCTCAAGTAGCTCATTGACATTGATTGGTTTACCGACGAAGGCATCCAAGCCAGCTTGAAGACATTGCTCCCGCTCATGCTGCAATACGCTGGCTGTCAATGCCAGAATAGGAATATGGGTGCTACCGCCTGTTTCCAGTTCGCGAATCCGTCGTGTTGCGGCTATGCCGTCCAATATAGGCATTTGCAAATCCATTAGAATAAGATCGTAGCCACCTTTGCTGAAAGCATCTACAGCTTCTTGACCATTTTTCACCCAAGTCACCTGATGACCTTGCTGCTCAAGCCGCAGAGTGGCTAAAGTGGCATTGGCTTCAATGTCCTCTGCCAGTAAAACCTTAAAGCATCGTGGTGAAAAATACTCGAACACCTGCTGGGATGGGGTTTGATAAAGGCAGCTTTCTTCGGCGGTTGTATCAGGTAAATGTACGGTGAAATGAAAGGTTGAACCCACGCCCAGCGTGCTTTCTACCCAGATGCGCCCACCCATTAACTCGACCAATTGCTTGCTGATGGTTGTGCCTAATCCTGTGCCGCCAAAGCGGCGACTGGTCGTGGTATCTGCCTGCGAGAAAGATTCAAAGACCCTCTCAGTTTGTTCAGTTGTCATACCGATACCCGTATCGTGGATGGCAAAGTGCAGCATATTGGTGCCTTCAGCCTTGTCAATAGCAATGGTGATTAAGCCAGAGTCAGTAAATTTCACCGAGTTGCCGACCAGATTTAAAATCACTTGCCGTAAGCGATTGGGATCACCGACAAAATATTGTGGTAAACCAGCTTCTATTTTTAGCTCGACTCTTAAACCTTTTTCAGATGCTCGTAATCCTATGGTTTGCAGAGCTTCCTGAACAGCATAAGGTAAATTAAAACAGACCGTTTCTAGCTGGACTTTGCCAGCCTCGATTTTGGAAAAATCTAAGATGTCGTTAATGACACCTAACAGATGCCGACCTGAGCTGAGTATGGTGTTGATATGCTTGCGGGTGTTCTGTGATAGATTTTTGTCTTGCAGTGCCACTTCAGCAAAACCAATCACGGTATTCATGGGGGTGCGAATTTCATGACTCATATTGGCAAGAAAATTGGCTTTGGCTTTTGTGGCGGCTTCTGCGGCATCTTTGGCTAGTCGTAGTTCCTGTTCAGCCTGCTTTTGCAGCGTGATGTCGGATATGAATCCCACAAAAATATGTCTACCCTCAGAAATAATGCCGTGACCGACAGCCAGATTGGCAGGAAAGCGGCTGCCATCTTTGCGCATAGCGATGACTTCCCGTTCAAAATCGAGAATTTTAGCTACGTTAGTCGTCAAAAAACGTTGGATATAGCTATCATGGGCCGAAGCATCAGGTTCAGGCATCAGTATTGAGACATTTTTGCCAATAACGTCATTGCTAGACCAACCGAACAGTTTTTCAGCGGCTGGATTAAAGGTACGGATTGCTCCGCTACTATCTATGGAAATTACGCCATTGACTGCGGTTTGTACAATGGCTTTTACTTCAGTAGTCGCTGTCGCTACCAGCTCTTCAAGATGTTCTCGATACCTGAAAAGCTCAGCTTCGGCAGCTTTGCGCTCGGTAATGTCAGTGATAGAACCGACCATACGCACTGGGAGACCATTGGTATCGCGTATTGCTTCACCGCGATCCAGAACCCAGCGATAACTGCCGTTCTTGTGTCGTAAGCGGAGTTCTGTAGCGTAGCGTTCGTTGTTCTCCAAATGGAGGCGAAAAGCCTCACTTGCACGTTTTTTGTCATCAGGATGAATGAGATCAAAAAAAATCGATTCGACATTGGGCAGCTCGCCATCGCCATAACCGAGAATTTTGTTCCAACGCGGCGATAGATAATATTCGTGTCCAAGGATATTCCAATCCCAAATGCCATCATTAACGGCTCGCTCAGCGAGTATGTAACGTTCTTGACTGGTGCGTAATTCCTGCGTGCGTCCAGCCACCTTGGCTTCCAGATTGTGTTGTGCTTCGACCAGTGCATCGGTCATGTGGTTGAAAGAATTTGCCAGTGCGGAAATCTCATCGAAACCATCAACTTCGGCGCGTATTGAATGATCTCCGTCACTAATACGGCGTGCAGTATTGGTAAGACGAACAATCGGTTTGATGATGCGTCTGGTCAATGCGTTGGCAATCAGGCTAGTTAACACAATTAATAACACGATAGCCATAGCCAGTTGCTTTTCCAAAGTCCACACGGGTGCAAATGCCTCAGCTTGGTCAATATGCGCCATGATGCAGCCGCCACCGATTTCTGGAATGTAACGAAAGCCATGAATAATCGGCTCTCCTCGATAGTCAATATCCAATGCTTCCGTATTTAGCTGGTTCAGACAAGCCTGCATTGGTCGCACGGAAATGGGATGGCTATACCCTTGCATGGCTGGATAGGCGGACTTGGTAATGAAAAATCCGTCACTGTCTGCAAGAAAGGTTTCACCTGATTTGCCGAGATCGGGATGCGTAACAAAGATTGGCTGAATCAAGCTGACTGGATAAGTCACTACGAGTTGCCACGGCAAATTTTTATTGCTAGCGATAACGTAGTAAGAACGCGTTTGATTCGGCATCGGTTTGTTGAAACGAGCGAGTTGGCTGGGTTGGAATTCTCCGATGTCTGCTATTGAGATGGCTGGTGTGCCAATGCTGATACTAGGATTAGAAGCACCACGCTGGAAAAATAACGCACCACTAGCACCCTCGGTGTGCAAATAATCGTCAAGTAAGTTGGAAGCACACTCTGTATTTAATTTGTCTGCCTCAATACATTTGACCAAAACATCTGCCAGAAAGGCATTGGCTCGACTATTCGCCCGCTGCAACACTATATTTAATTGTTCGTGGCGACTTTCGGCAACACGACCGACAATCTTGATGCGCTCGTTACGAATGCTATCAATTGAGAAACGATAGACAAGCCCGCCAATCACTAAGGTTGGCAGTAATATCAATAGTAATAGCAGAAGAATAAGGCGTTTTTGCAGCATATCGAGACCTCACAGTTTTCAGGTCACCGCTAGGATTTCAAGCGATAACGTCATTACATTACGACAATCGGTAGTGGGTGAGATATGTAATCATATATAAATCGAGTCTAAACTCAACCTTGTTGAACAGTAAACCGATGATAGTGATTTCGAAAAGCAAATTGTTTTGCGGACAAATCGTTTAATCCATGTCCGAAAGTTTAAATTCTTGCGTTCGATTTTCTGAGTATTACATTTTCCCACTTCATGTTTATCAGATTCTAAGTGGCGTTGATATGCTCCCCAGTTATCGGTCATAGGTATCTACACAAACTAAGAAAAATAGGTTAAACGCCCGTTATGAAAAAACGCTGCGCCCATTACCAGCAGAGCTACGAGTTGCAGAGTAGCGTTGTCTTAAGTGACCAGAATGGACAGCCCTTAGGTTTTAGGTGTGATAGTGCAGAAGCTAAAGATAACGAACGGCGTATGGAGTAGCTATCAGGGCAAAGACGTGACACCCGAAGAGGAACGTCGACAAGAGTGAGTCATGCGAGTGCAATGGTTGAAACAGCAAGCCCTTGTCAAATAGTCAGTCCATATGATTGACCGCCAAGGTGATGGCGTAGAATGGTTGCCCGCCTGTCCAAACAGTTCGGTGCAGAAAAACATTACGGGGGTGTTTCAAGGTAAAAGTAATGCCATTCAAGCCCTTGCCCGAGTAGTTAGACTATTCTGACATCATCTATCAAGAAGTCCGTTACACAGGCAAAACCGCTTTCCAAGCCGTTGTTGCTCACTGTGCCATTGACATTGTTCGTCCAGCACACCCTAAATGGCAAAAGCAGTTACTATACAGTGAAACGTTGTCAACCTGACTGGTCATCAGTCACATTGTCGATGCTCAAAGAAATGTCTTGGCACAATGGTACTTACTCAGCAATGTCTTTACCGTACCCGCCGCAACCATTGCAATGTGGTACTACTGGCGATGGCAAATGGAATGCTTTTTCAAGCTGCTCAAACAATAAGGATTTCAGCTTGAAGACTAGCAACAAGAAACAGGCTTAGCCATTGCTAAGTGCCTACTTATCGCCAACCAAGCCTGTACCCCCCCGTTTGGTAACTACAACAGCAAGACACATTGCAACTCAATGAAATAAAAAGCTTTCTAAACTATGGTTGCCAAACAGTTTTCCAATCAACGCTTTAGCCACACAGAGATAGGGGGGGGAAGGGGTACAATCATTAGTACTACCATGTGTTAGATGAGATGGCACCACAGTCATTCACCGTAAAATGCAACTTGAAACCATAAAACCAACGCGTTAACGATTTGCTCCGTCCTGCCTGTTCAGCAAAGGTTTTATGGTTCGTAATACAAATATTTTTGCACACCTGCAACACAATCGAATCGACAAACACAATCCCCACACTTTTATCGCAACGACTCTGCATAAAAGTGGTCAATGGCTCTAAAATTTTCCTCACCAACTCAACAAAACGTTTATTGCTAGGCAAGCGCGAGAACCTTTACTACCCATATACCTAAAGATACCTGAGATAAAAACACTTGAAGATTCGATAACAACTCATTGGATGGTAAACCACAATCGTCATAATCTCACTTTCAAATAGACATCTGTTTTTTTAACAATGCCGCCGATTGGATTTATACAATTACCTTTGATAATGGTCGTGAGTTTTGCCAGCATACTGACGTAGCTAAAGCCTTAGATTACACAACTGGTAGTGGCTAAATCTGTAATGATAGCAGATAATTTCCATCATGATAGAAGAAAAAATAATCTACCTAGAAGTTACGCATTGACGATCG
>DFWO01000179.1 GCA_002380945.1 Methylococcaceae bacterium UBA4132
ATTTTGTCCTGTTTAGTGTAGCCATATCAGTTATCTACTTTCTTCATAAAAAATCAGTTTTGTTTAGCAAAATACGCTACGCTATTTAGCTATGTGGTAAGCGGCGTTTTTATTTCGCTAAAATACACACAAAACAACCCGTAAAACTAGGATTTAAAATGATTGCTGAACTTGGACATTTTTCGCTCATACTCACTTTGTGCATGGCACTGGTGTTGGGCATCGTACCTATTATCGGTGCATTTCGCGGACTAGCGGGATGGATTGCGGTTGCTAGACCTGCGGCGTTTGCGCAACTGTTATTTATGGCAGTATCTTATGGCTGTTTAACCTATAGCTGTTTGACCCATGATTTTTCGGTCAAATATATTGCCACCAATTCCAATACAGCGTTACCAACACTGTATTTAATTTCGGGGGTATGGGGAGCGCATGAAGGCTCATTATTATTATGGGGCTTGGTGTTGACGATATGGACGGCGTTAGTGGCACGGTTTAGTCAAAACATTCCTGAAACCACTGTGGCACGGGTGTTGGGTGTAATGGGGCTGGTGTCGATAGGCTTTTTATTGTTTTTATTATTTACCTCTAATCCATTTGAGCGATTATTTCCCGCGCCATTAGAAGGACGGGATTTGAATCCGTTATTACAAGACCCTGGTCTTGCGATACATCCGCCGATGCTATACATGGGTTATGTTGGTTTTTCAGTGGCGTTTGCGTTTGCCATTGCGGCATTGTTAGAAGGGCGTTTGGATGCGGCGTGGGCGCGATGGTCAAGACCGTGGACGAATATGGCATGGATGTTTTTAACCTTGGGTATCGCTTTAGGCAGTTGGTGGGCGTATTACGAACTGGGTTGGGGCGGCTGGTGGTTTTGGGATCCTGTAGAAAATGCGTCATTTATGCCATGGTTAGTGGGTACGGCGTTACTGCATTCTTTAGCAGCGACCGAAAAACGCGGTGTGTTTAAAACGTGGACAGTATTGCTGGCGATTTTTGCCTTTTCCTTAAGCTTGTTGGGAACATTTTTAGTGCGTTCTGGTGTATTAACTTCAGTTCATGCCTTTGCCAGTGATCCAACACGCGGCTTGTTTATTTTGGTATTTTTAGCGGTCGTGGTCGGCGGCTCGTTGTTGCTGTATGCAGTTCGCGCACCTTATGTGAAAAGCAGTGCGACTTTTGAACTGGTATCGAAAGAATCTGTTATTTTGTTGAATAACGTGTTATTGGTGGTCACGGCGGCGAGTATTTTATTAGGCACGTTGTATCCTTTAGTCATTGATGCCTTGGGCTTAGGGAAAATTTCTGTGGGACCTCCGTATTTTAATGCCATATTTATTCCACTCACCGCGCCGTTGGCGGTAGCAGTTGGTTTGGGTATGTTATTACGCTGGAAAAAAGATAGCATTCAAACGTTAGCGGTGCGTGTGCGTTGGTTAGTAGTCGGCTGTGTATTGGGTGGTTTGTTATTACCGTTATTAATGCCATTTTATTCCTGGGCAGCAGTATTAGGTTTAACCTTAGCGTTGTGGACGGTCGCCATTACTGGCTTGGCATTAGTAGACCGCGTGGGTGTGCAGGGTTTTTCATGGCAACGCTTAGCCTCTATTCCATCAAGCTTTTATGGCATGACGATTGCACACATGGGTATTGCGGTGTTTGTTATCGGCATAACGCTCACTTCAGTGTATAGCGTGGAAAAAGATATACGCCTCGCGCCTGAGGAAAGTGTCGATATGTCGGGTTATGTATTTCAATTTCACGGCGTAAAGCAAACGGAAGGCGCGAATTATATCGCTGAACAAGCGTTTGTAACTGTGAGCCATAACGGTGAGCAAGTTGCGCAACTTAAACCACAAAAACGTGTGTATAAAGTACAAACCATGCCGATGACGGAAGCTGCCATTGATGCAGGTTTGTTTCGGGATTTATTTGTCGCTATCGGTGAGCCGTTAGGTAAGCAAGGCGCGTGGAGTTTGCGGATTTATTATAAATCGTTCATCCGTTGGATATGGTTAGGCGCGATTTTTATGGCAGTCGGTGGTTTATGTGCGGCGTGCGATAGACGTTATCGGCTTACAGTTAAAGTGGCATAAATGATAAAGGCGCGATTAATATCGCGCCTACCCTTATTCATCGTTATGCGTATAAAAACATGGTATGCCTTTAATTTTATCGGTATTCATATTGATATATTTCAAACCAAGCAAGGTTTTTCCTTCACTATCAGCCTCTGTCCACACCACTGCCACTTCGCCTTTTAAATTCAAATCGTTAAATTCAAACGTAGTGGTCAAACCTGCTGCAATGGTTACTGTTTCTGCCAGTCGAATCATCAAACCCTCTACCGATACATTGACAGTCTGAAAATCATGATACGCATTATTCAGTAAAATTTTTCCTGCAATCGACATATTTTTTCGGTAGACTTTTCTTTTGTACAGCAAATTATCAACGTTGTACGTTATATCTTTAAACTTAAGAGCCAGCAAAATAGACAGTTCATTACTAGTGACTCTGACTACTTCAGCAGTGCCTGCTAAACGCAAGTGCGGCAGATAAAAATCAATTATCGGTGGTTTTGAAGCATCGGTAATATCAATCAAACAGCTATCTCTAAAGTTTAATTCAATAAGCATTCCTGTCATGGACATATTGATAACGGACACTTCCAGCTCTTTCCCATTTATATAACACCAGCAACTGGTAACCAAACTTTTACGATAAAACCTACTAGACTCTGAATTCATTATTATTCCTCTTCTCCATTAATTATTTATTTGTCACAGCACTAAAAGTTAAGATTAAAACTGGTCATCCATACCTTGTTATTTTGATCGCCAGAGGGGGCTTTTTTCCAAACATGTTGGTATAAAAAACCTGTTTCAATTTGAAACTCAGGAGCGAAACGGTAACCAAAACCTAAATAGGCACGGTTTTGTTGTGCGCCTGCTTGTAACTGAGAGTTATGGGCATTGTCATTCAGGTTGACAAAAATTTCCTCAGAGGCAATCACCGACCACGCTGAATGATTAGGAATTAATTGTTCTACACGAACCCGTGTGCGCCAGCGAATGCTAGGATCAGAATTACGCGGTAAAAAACGCTCTTCTAATCGGTTACGCACTTCCCAAATAAATTGTTTTTCATTCACCGTATCTTTCCAGCTAAAACCCTGCCATGCCCGATTTTCAATGAGGTAATGATTAGAAGTCACACTAGAAGAGTCGATTGACGCTAAATAGCCAACCCATAACGTCGCTTGTGGATTTACTGCCCAGCCTAATGCAGGTCTAATCATCGAACTGGTTAAATGAGAGTTATCATTACCGATACGCTGTTGAAATTCTAAAAAACCGCGCAATTGTTCTGTGAGTTTGACATTGATATTGACTGGTAGCCAAGTCTGGAAATCAGAAGTAGGTGTAGTAGCATAGGCGTTGCTATTTGTCATTAATGCTGTTGTTAACAAGACAGCACCCAGTCGATTTGTTTGATTCATTTTTTATGCTCTAATGGATAAGAATTATTATTTAGTGGGCAAAACTATTATTATGAATCATTTTAGTACACGGTACGCTTAATACCTACCCAGCATCAATCATGGCATACACTATTCTCCGTGTTTAATCGTTATAATTCTGCTAATCCCTGTCTTTCACTTCGTATTTAAAAAACATTCATTATGATCAAATGGAAATTAATGCTGACGACCCTGCCTTTTGTGCTGGTCATTTTGTTGTTCACTTATACCCGTGTACAGATTTTAAATATTCCGAGTTTACTCGAATTTTCTGATACTGCACCCATCATCACTGCCACGGCATTAGTGATAGGCTTTATGATGGCAGGCATTATGGCGGATTATAAAGAAGGCGAGAAGTTACCTGCTGAACTTGCCTGTACCCTACAAGCCATTGATGACTGTATTCAAGCGGATATTAATCATTTATCCAAAACCGATTTTGCAACGCTCACACAGATTAATGCCACGCTGCATATTGCCATTATGAATTGGCTATTTAACAAAGAAAATGCCGAAAACAGTTATATAGCCTTACAAGATATTATGGCGTTTTCTGGTTCATCAGCGACCTTTAAAAATAATGTCCTGAAAAATATTGACGCGGTACGCCGCTGTATCACTCGCGTCGATGTTATTCGCCGTACTGATTTTATTCAAACAGGCTACGCACTATTAGAAGTCTTTGTGACCATCACCTTAGGCTTACTTATGTTTGCTAACTTTAAGAATCCAATTGCCCAATACCTCGTAGTCGGTTCTATTTCTTTGATTTATGTCTATATGATTAGACTCATCCGCGACTTAGATAATCCGTTTGATTATGAACATGATGGTCGTTGTGCGGGTGCAGCGGAAGTCGATTATTTTCCACTCACCGAAGCGCAACAGCGGCTAACGTATCGCAAGCACACATTATTTAGCGATTAATGCCTCACTCTTAAAGTGAATACCTTGCCAGCCATCACGCATAAAATGCCTAATATTTTGATGACCTGAACCATTAGGCTCATGCAACACATCCACACGGTAATAATCGCCGAACAGATTTAAGGTTTGCTGTTCGGTGAGCTGGTGCATCAACGCAAACGCAAAAATCTTACAAGAGCCTTCATTCGTCCCTGCTGCATTAATCAATGCCTGATCATTTAAACCATTGCTAAATTCTGTGGGTTGATAATAATAATGCTCGGTAATAACGGCGATAGTGTCATTAAAACTGACAGGTGTATTATTACGAACTGATGTTAAAAATGTGTTGAGTGACATACCAATAAAATAAGTTAAGTAGTTAAAAAATGATGACCAACTGCGTGTTATAAAACAATGAAAAATTGTAAACCGTTGACCAAAGTGCAAAGATACCAGAAAGACAGCGGGTAGCAAAAATAAAACCCTTGCCTTGATGATAAACCGCAAGAACCTAAAAACAATGCCAATTTAACCGAGAGGTGTAACAGATGAACATTTTAATCACAGGTGGTACGGGTTTAATTGGTCGCAAACTTTGTGCGGCTTTACTGGCAAAAGGTCATCAACTGACCGTATTAAGTCGATCGCCTGACACGGTAAAAAGCAAATGCGGCGCAGCAGTACAAGCAATAGCAACGCTCGATGAATGGCAGCCTGACAACGTTTTTGATGCCGTAATTAATTTAGCGGGAGAACCCATAGTCGATGCAAGCTGGACGGATGAACGCAAACAACGCCTATGGCAAAGTCGCGTTAGCCTAACGGAAAATTTAGTACAACACATCGCCAACGCCAAGCACAAACCCGCCGTATTATTAAGCGGATCAGCAACAGGCTATTATGGTGATGGCGGTGATAACATACTTGATGAATCACTACCACCTGCCACCGATTTTGGCGCACAACTGTGTAGTGCTTGGGAAAACGCCGCACAAACCGCTAGCGCGTCGGGTGTTAGAGTCTGCTTATTACGAACAGGTTTAGTGCTAGATTCGGCAGGTGGATTATTGGGCAGAATGTTACCCGCCTTTAAACTGGGCTTAGCCGCCCGACTCGGTAACGGTCAACAATGGATGAGCTGGATTCATATTGATGACTACGTTGCCATCGTCTTATTGCTACTAGAAAATGCACAAGCGGTTGGTCCTCATAACATGACAGCACCCGAACCCGTTAGCAACGCACACTTTACCAACGCCCTCGCCCACGTTTTACACCGCCCTGCCCTGTTTGTTGCCCCCGCGTGTTTATTGAAATTAATGCTTGGTGAAAGAGCGGCATTATTACTAGGCGGACAACGGGCATTACCAACCAAAGTACAGGCATTAGGCTACCATTTTCAATATACAACGCTTGAGGACGCGTTAAACGACGTGCTGAGTAAAAAGTGAATGATAAAATTTGTATCGTACAGACGTTGCTATGCAACGCCTGTATAGTAAACCTGAGTTCGACATAAGAAACCGTCATTCTGGCATGGATTGCCAGAATCTAGGACACATGGATGTGTTAAAGCACCATCTATAGCTTCTGGATTGTGGCAATCCATGCTGCAATGACTGTGATTTGAAATTTATCAATGATTTCAAAGAGTTTTATGTCGAACTCAGGTTACTGACATAGGGTGCAATTTTTCTAATCAATGCGTGAATCATTAAGCTGACCAAGTATATCTAAAAATCCTGATGCTTCCGATCCTATTATATTTTTGATTACTTTGTCGCTCTTTGAAATTCCTATATCTTGGCAGCCATTTTTTAATGGGGTAAGCCCTATGACGTAAAATACATTGAAATACTGGAATTACGTAAATCCTATTTACCTAATGGCGCGACTAGCACTATAAAAGGTGTATCCGCTCAGGTGACAAATTCATTGCCCAGCGCGGCGTGAGTATTTTAGCCAATACAAGTTAGCCGATTTAATTACCTTTGATGATGACGATTATGTTGCCAAAGCCGTACAATTAGCTGTTGATATTGACAGTTTAGCGGCATTAAGAACCACACTACGGCAACAACTGTTAGCGTCGTCGTTATTTGATACCGTCAGTTTTGCGAGAAATTTTGAAGCAGCATTGTGGAGTATGTATCAACCGTAAGCTTACACCTAGGAGCTATGATGAACGATAAAGAATTAGTTGCCCATCATGCGGCACAACAAATTAGAGACGGTATGTGTGTTGGACTGGGTACGGGTTCAACGGCAAATTGTTTTATTGAAGAACTGGCGCGGCGGTATCACGAAGAAAATTTGCGTGTCACAGTGGTGGCAAGTTCAGTGGTCAGTACGCGTAAAGCAGGGCAACTGCGCTTACCCTTAGTCGCTATCGAACATTTTACGCACCTTGATGTGTATGTCGATGGCGCGGATGAAGTAGACTCTGATTTAACCTTGTTAAAAGGGCGCGGCGCAGATTTAGTACGCGAAAAATTGTTAGTTGAAGCCAGCGACCAGTTTTTAGTGCTGGTTGATAGCAGTAAATTTGTTAGCCGTATCGGTGAACGCTTTGCCATTCCTATTGAAGTGATGCCATTCGCGTGGCAGTTGGTCAAACGAAAATTAGAAAACTATGGCGCGACAGGTGATTTACGACAAAACGCCAGTGGTGACGGGCTTATTGTCACTTCACACGGTAGTTTAGTGTTGGATATGACTTTCGATAGCTCACTGAATAGCCAAACACTGAACGATTTGTTAAATAACACGGCGGGCATTGTTGAACATGGCATATTTTATCAACTTGCCAGTACAGTTTTATGCGCGGTCAATGGTCAAGTACAAGAACAACGGGCGCGTGGCTGAGTTTAAACCTGCGTGGTGGTTAAACCACGCACATTTACAGACATTATATCCTGCCCTGCTACGCAACACGCCGTCATTACCGTTAGTGCGTGAACGCTTAATCACGCCCGATAATGATTTTATCGACATCGACTATTGCGGCACGGGAACACAGCCGTTAGTTATTTTGCTACACGGCTTAACGGGTAATTCACAATCAAGCTATATTAAAGGTTTGCAATCGGTTTTGTTGCAACAAGGCTTTCGTAGTGCCGCGTTAAACTTTCGCGGCTGTAGTGGTGAATATAACCGTTTAGCCCGTTGCTATCATTCAGGTGAAACTGAAGACATCCATTTTTTATATCAAACCTTAAGACTACGCGAACCAACTACACCAATTGCGGTGGTGGGTTTTTCCTTAGGCGGCAATGTATTATTAAAATGGTTAGGCGAACAAGGCGAACAATTATCACTATTTGCCGCTGTTGCGGTTTCGGTACCGTTGGTGTTAAGTACCTGTGCAACCAAGTTGGATAATGGCTTTTCTAAGCTATATCGCGCCAACTTATTACGCGAATTAAAGCACTATGTATCCGCAAAACAGCAACATTTAGAACACTTGGGCGCGACTGAAGAAGCCAATAAAATCAAACAGCTAGGTGATTTATCAACCATAGACTCTTTTTGGCAATATGATGATCGTGTCGTCGCACCATTACACGGTTTTGCCAATGTCCACGATTACTATCAGCGTTCAAGCTCACGGCAGTTTCTTAAAGCCATCACCATTCCGACTTTAGTCATTCAAGCGCATGATGATCCTTTCATGACTGCTGATGTGTTACCTCATGCAGACGAACTATCAGCCACTGTTCAATTAGAAATCACGCAAAGCGGTGGTCATGTAGGTTTTGTTGCGGGTAAAAATCCGTTGCAACCCGTCTATTGGATAGAACAACGTATTTTGACATTTTTGTTTCAATCGGCGGCGGGAAGAAATATTCGCATCATAACTCCGACTAATCCCTAATACCCTCTGACCAAATGGGCAAAGCGAATTTTATAAGCTTAATTTCATACACTCGATCGTGTTCTTCCGTGCTGTTGTAGATATATAGATATAGGTTGCGCAACATGGAACAAAAAAATCGCTCAGCGATTAGAACATTAGTATTCTTTAATAATCAAAAAGTTATATGTAGTCTGGCTTAGCGGCAGTGTAACTCAATATCAACACAGGTTTTGAATATAGTGATTTATTTAATCCTGAAATTATCATTGCTATCCAAAATATTTTTGAGTACGATGAAAATTGAGCCTAAGTTGTTATATTGCGTTGTTTCGATAAAATCAAAAAATTAGTGTTCCTCCCATCTCATACTGGTTAAGTATGTTTGCCAAGACAATCAAGGCTCACGTTAAATCGTAACCAAGTGAACGTTAAGATAATTACGTTAAGATAATAATTTATAAAAATTAGTGCTGTTTCACTTGCGTTGTTCGTTTTATAACAATGAGGAGAATAAGTCATGTCACAAACAAGCATACCAAGATGCCCTTTTGAGCATATCCAAAACCCTGATCTGGAAGCTGAACAGATTGCTGAAACCGCTGATCTCACTGTTAAATTACTCGACAAGCGTTACCCGTTAAAAGACGAACAGCTTAAGTTTCTTAGTGAACATTATCCTTCTTCGATTCGCACATTAAGAGGTGTTCACCCCAAGTCTCATGGCTGTGTTAAAGCCACCTTTACCATCAATGCTGATATAGCTCCTGAATTTCAAGTCGGTCTTTTTGCTGAAGCAGGTAAACAATTCGATGCGATTATTCGTTTTTCTAATGCCGCAGCACTGGTTAGTCCTGATTCGGCTGTCAACTCTAAGACAAACGAAATAGAACATGGTAGCCGAGGTATGGCAATTAAAGTATTGAATGTAGGTGGCGAGGTATTAACCGACGACAATGGCGCACACAATCAAGATTTTTTGATGATAAATCAGCCCGTATTTGCTTTTGCCAATACCAAAGATTATTTAAGATTAGATCGAGTTCTTGACCAACAGGATGATAAACCCGATGGTTTTTTTGCACCTCTGCAACTAAATCCTGCCGTTAATCCCAACCTGACAGAGGAAAAAAAACGGCAAATTCTTGCCTATATGGAAGCTGAAAATATTGCGGAAGCTGATATACAGCGGATGCTCCATAGTGCAGGGATTATTAAAGGCATTAAGTCTACCGATGTCGGCAATCCGTTAAGTATTCAATATTTTAGTGCTGCACCTTTTCTGTTTGGTTCAGATAGAGTCATGAAGTTTTCGGCACGACCCTGTACCCTAGTCCCCCCCGAACAATCACCTAGCCCACTATCAGACAACTATCTGCGTGATGTTCTGATTGAAACCATGAGCAAAGATGACGCTCTTGAGTTTGATTTTATGGTACAGATACGTCATGAAGGAGATGATTTTGGCGTTGATAATGAAGACATTGAAAATGCTTCTTCAGAGTGGAAAGACAAATTTCATAAAGTTGCCAAAATTACCATTCCCAGACCACAACCCGAAGTCGATACGACGGAACACCTTGCCCATTGCGAAAAATTGGCGTTTACCCCTTGGCACTCACTGGTTGAACATCAGCCGATAGGCAGTATCAATCGGCTACGCAAATCGGTTTATCAGGCTTCGGCTGACCACCGTCTTGAAGTAGATGCCCACGCACAACTGCCGTCTGTCGTGCGATTATTAGAAAAGCTGTTCAAATCACTGTTCGGTTAAATAAGGCGTAAGGGTTATTCCATTTCGCGCGATTCAAAAACAGCGTATTTGAAATAGCCCTTCACCCTAAGTAAAAAGGGGACTGACATGAATACTATAAAACTAGGGGCGTTAGCTTGCTCTATCGCTCTGTTGATGGGTTGCTCCGATAATAGCAAGCAACCTTCTGTATCAAAATCAAACAAAGACACCAGCACTTCAGAACAACCGCATTATCCTAAATCGACTGATAGCGCGAAAATGCCCAGCTATCTTGAGCAAAACTGGACTCACGAAACCCGTATGGAATGGTGGTACACCAGCCAAGGTTCAAGAATCTTACCCTACGACTGGTTTTTAGCACTTGAGCGACCTGACAACAAGGAACTAGTAAGCTCTAAAGAAAATTTAGAACAGTTCCGTTTTGTCTCTTGGTCTGCCGATGCAAAATGGAATCCTGACGGTTTACCGATTGGCTTTGTAGCGGATAAAGATACTGCTAGTGGAACCCGTTATTTGGGTGTCAACTGTTCGACCTGTCATACAGGAAAAATTGCTTATAAGGGCAAAGAATATATCGTAGAGGGTGCGCCCGCTCATCATGATTTTAACCAATTTACCACTGAACTCGCCCTGTCTATGCAAAAAACGCTGGATAACAGTGATAAATTCTCCCGTTTTGCTAATCATGTTTTAGGTGCTAATGCAAAACCTGAACAGCTAGCTGCCTTGAAAACGCAATTATCTCAAGAAAGCAGTAAGCTAGGCGAACGGATTAAAACTAATCAAATGAAACATCCCAATGGTTACGCAAGACTTGATGCGTTTGGTGAGATTTTTAATGAAGTAACGGTATTTGCTATCAACGAACTGTCTAATAAAAAATTGGTCGAGGCACCTGTCTCGTATCCCGTACTATGGGATACGCCGCAACATGATGTAGTGCAGTGGAATGGTGCGGCGGTTAATGCGGGTATCGGTCCTTATGCGCGTAATGCGGGAGAAGTGGTCGGTGTATTTGGTGATCTGAAAATTGCTAAGGTTGATGTTGCTGGAAAACCAGAAATGCGCTTTAACAATCATATTAACATCAATAACCTAGGGCGTTTAGAAGCAATCTTAACAACACTCTGGTCACCTTTATGGCCTGAACAGATGTTACCTGCTATCGACCAAACAAAAGCGCAACGCGGCAAGCCACTTTTTGACACAAATTGCGTTAGTTGTCATCAAGCTATCAAACGCGATGATCCCGCGCGTAAGGTTGAGGCAAAACTGATTCCCGTTACCGAAGTTGGTACTGATTCGATGGCAAGCAACATTCTGACTCATATCTCTAAAACGGGTATGCTCGAAGGACAGCCTATTTTTCCACTAGCCGCCCCTCCTCTGCCTAAATTTGAGCAACAGTCTCAAAGCGTACAAGTTGTTTTGTACGGTGTGGTGGGTGTGTTACGCGATGGATTAGACCCTGTAACGTTTGAAAAAGGTGTCCCTGCATTTTTAGCAGCGGCAAAGAAAAATACCATCAAAGAGAATTGTGATCCGCACAAAGAGGGGGCTAAATGTTTCCTACCCCTCCGCTATAAAGCACGCCCTCTTAACGGTATTTGGGCTTCCGCGCCTTTTTTACATAACGGTTCTGTGCCGAATCTTTGGGAATTGCTACAAAAACCTGAAAAACGAGTAACTACGTTTAACGTGGGTACTTGGGAATTTGATCCTGTTAATGTTGGATTTGTTACAACGCCAGAACCTGCAACCAGCAAATTTGATACCACGATTTCAGGTAATTCAAACAAAGGTCATGCTTATGGAACTGAATTAACGGATCAAGAAAAATGGGACTTGATTGAATATATCAAGACACTTTAATCGTTTTAGACTTTCTAGTGTTTATGCTGTGGGAGGGTTACAAAAAGCCCTCCCACGACATAAATACCAACATATTACTTTAGGAGTAAATGATTATGACACAGTATGTTTTTCATGCCGACATTAATAAATTTAATCCAAACACAACCCATTACTTTGGGGAAAATGCCTTGCTACTGGCGGACTGCGCCAAGCTAGCCTATAAGCCAGAAGACGATATTCGGGAAGCAATACAAACACAATTGAAGTTTAAAAACTTCCAGTTTTTTAGCGGTGCGAGTACTCAAGGCTTTATCGCTGGAAATGATGCAATAATTATTATTGCTTTTAGAGGTACCGAAGGTAAAAAAGTTGCAGATGTTATCGCCGATGCTAGAGTCGCGCCGACTCAAGGTCCCGTCGGTCTTGTGCATACTGGGTTTAATCATGCGTTACATGAAGTTTGGGATACTATGCGCCCAACCATTACAAGGTTTCAGGATAATAAGCAAACTATCTGGTTTTGTGGTCACAGTCTTGGGGCGGCACTGGCTACGTTAGCAGCGGCTGAATATGTTATCAATGATGGCGGAACGATTAATGGTCTTTACACCATAGGACAGCCGCGTGTCGGCGATGATAAATTTGCCACGCATTTCGACAATGTTTTAATCAATAAATGTTTTCGTTTTGTCAACAACAATGATGTAGTGACGCGTATACCGATTCCTGATCTAGTCTGCAAATATACCCATGTTGGCAATATGCTCTATATCGACAGTGCGGGTAAACTCAATGATTCCATCCCTTGGTGGAAAAAACTATGGGATGGCATAAAAGGGCTAGAAAAAGAAATTGGCTCGAAAGGGTTAGATGGATTAAAAGATCACAGCTCGGACGGCTATGTTCAGTTGCTTACTGATAATCGTTTGGTAACAACCAAATGGTCATGACATCGCTTAACAAACTACCAGCTACAAAACAATAAATTGACAATATTATCAATAGAGCTGTTTGCTAATTTTTACCCCTTGTAAAAGGTTGTGAGGCGGTGGCTAGCTATATATGGGAATATGGCGTTGCACGGCTGGTAGGACAATTTAATCATAAATAAATCGGTCGTCAAAATGCGCGGCGGCAGCATCATGACGACTACAAGCAAAATAAACTTCAGCCAATTGCGCCCAATAGATTGCCCCTAAACACATCGGGCAAGGTTCGCAACTACTATTAAAGAATACAGTCTTGTAGCTGAAAATCGCCTAGTTGCAGACAGGCTAAACGAATTGCCATGATTTCCGCGTGAGCGGTAGGATCAAGCAAATGGGTGACTTGATTAGAACTGACAGCAATCACCTGATTGTCTTTAACAATCAACGCACAAAAAAAACCACCTTGCCCTGTATCTACATTCTCCACAGCTAGCTTAATAGCTTTCTGTAAAAATTGTTCATGACTCATGTCGAAGCACTTATATTTACACTTACAATAATAAGTGCCGCTATATTTTTAATTGCTTAAATTGTCAGTTTTTAGTGCATTAACATAATCTAAATAATTACCAGAGTTAATACGCGTTAAATTAACTACTTTGCGATTAAAAATATAAATCCACGCACTTACATTACGCCCATCGGCTAATATAATCGGCAGTTTTTTTCTACAGTATTCATGCGGTTTCGGAAATTGTGAGCTGCATTCTTCATAATTATCCAATGCGGGTAATACTAAGTGACTATCGACTATTTGATATAATTCACCATAAACTTTATCTTGTGGATTATGTGATTCAATAGCCGCAGGATAATTATTGACTTCGTAGAGCTTACCTTGTAAATAGCCATCTGCATAATAATGACTATGACGGGCTAATATGGCATGATGATTATTAGCGATGGTTTTGCGTAATGTTCCATAGACAAAAATAAATTCTATCGTCATTTTTAGAACTAACCCAACGGATTATTAGGATCAATACCATCCATAAACGGTAAGCGTCTATCCTGATTAGTTAATTGATAAACTTTTCCTAACCAATTATTAAATACCGCCTTTGCAGTATCGCTCCAAGTATTATCGAGATGACTTATAACAACGGCTTCTGGAAATTCAGCAAGCGTTTTCCCAGTATGTTTTGCTTTTCTGACTTTATGCTCATAATCAGAGAATATTTGCTGCACATCGGGATCAAAATAATGTTCAGGAAACGGCGGATAATCGTTTATTTCACCGCGATAAAAACGCAATACTTCACGCTTATATTCTTTTAACAAACTAATATCATCATATTCAGGATGCCCCTGAAAAAATACAATACGAAAACCGTCTGGACTGACCGCAAGGTGTACGCCCGCTTCTGTACTTGCGGCTAACACTTTCAACCCATGCGCTTCCATATCGCTTTGAAATATTTCATTAAACCGTGAGTGCGGCACATCAAAACGGGTATTGATTTCGGCAACTAGAGGATGGTAACGATTCACCAGTTTATGAGAAAACACGCCCCAGCGTTTTTCGGGCAAACGAGTACGCTCAACGCCATAACAATAATGAATCAAGGCATGAGTTGCTAAGCACGAACACAATACCGAGGTGACGTTTTCCTTAGCCCATGAAAATACTTCGGTCAACGGTTGCCAAAAATCTTCTTCAGGTAAGTGCGAGCGTACTACATTTGCTCCGCTGATTATCAGTGCGTCTAAACCGTCCTGTTTGATTTTTTCAAACGATTCATAGTATTTATCAATATGCGCTTGCGCTTCAGGGCTACGCGGCAAGCCATCAATGGTAAAAGGATGCACATGAAACTGCACAATCTGATTACACGCACCAACTAAACGAAAAAATTGCCGTTCGGTCGCTTCTAATGCCGCATCGGGCATCATATTCAACAAGCCAATATGCAGTTCTCGAATGTCTTGATGACTGGCGCGTTCGGGGTCTACGATTTCTTCGCCTTCTTCACGCAGACGTTGAAAAGTCGGTAAATCAATATGGGCGACTAAAGGCATAAGAATAACTCCCTTGTCATGGCTGTTTAGCCAGTGCATCGGCAACTAGCTGGATAAAATCCGCTTCGTTTTTAACTTTAGCCACATCATTCGCATCAACGGTATAACCGTACTGATCGGCAATCGCTTGATAACGCGGTAATCTGGATTTAAATAACTCAGGAAAAACCCAAGTTACAAACTCATCTGGAGGCATCACCTCGGTGGAACTGTAGTTTTTTAACGCCAAAAATTCTGCCAGTTTTTCATCGAGAAACGCTTCACGATAATACAATGGTTTAGGGTCGGTTTTAGCTCGCTCGATAATAGTTTGCTCTAAATCGGCTGGAATTTTAATATAAATAATCAGCGTATTTTTAGCTAAATTTTCTAATACCTCAGCATCATCTAATTCACAAACACTACCACCCGCATCATTAATAAAATGTTTATAGCCATAAATATCATCGGCTTTATGAATAAAATCGGGGACATCATTCATTGCCGCAACTTCGGCTTGATGATGCAATTTTTGTCGGTGTTTAAATTCGGGTAATGACAAACCACCTAAGTTTGGATTACCTAATTTTCCTAAAAAACTAGAGACAGCGGCGAGATTATCAACGGTGATTTTATTAGCAATATAAATAGAATCAGTCAGCAATAATTCTCGTAAAAACGGCACACTAATCGCGTGCCGTTTAATATTATCTAAAATAGGTTCTTTTAAATATTTTGTGCCAATACGATAATCACCCGAATAATGAAACCATTTCGCTTTTGGTAATTTATTGGCAAGTGTCGTTTTACCTGCACCTGACATGGCAAGCAGGGTAATACGTTTTGATGGCCAGTCCAAAAATTCCTGAGGACTCATTTTCATGATATTAATCTCTCGTTAATCCAAATAATCGTCAATATCCATATCTTCTGCATTCGGTCGATGTTTATCGTTATCCGAATAACCCAAATCATCTATTTCAATATCATCAAACGGCGCACTCCAATCTTCTGGGTCTTCAATATAATCAAAGGTTGACCCATACCAACTGTCATGGTCATATTCACCAATATCACCATTTAGATATTGCACTTCAATAGTGTCATCATTTTCATCAATAGCAACAATTTTAAATTTTAGATTATTTTCTACGTCTTTATACCAGCTACCGATAATGGGGTCTGCTACAGTAGTCATATTGCACCTCAATAGGTTAGTTGTTAGACCTTTCAGGTTCTAAAAACCTGAAAGGTCTGATTATTACAATTTAGGTCTCATGTGTGGAAATAATAAAACATCACGAATCGACGGCGCGTCGGTGAATAACATCACCAAACGATCAATACCAATCCCCTCCCCTGCGGTCGGTGGCATACCGTGTTCTAACGCCGTAATGTAATCCGCATCAAAGTGCATAGCCTCATCATCACCCGCGTCTTTTTCATTCACTTGTTGCTGGAAACGAGCCGCTTGATCTTCGGCATCATTTAACTCAGTAAAACCATTGGCAATTTCACGCCCGCCAACAAAAAATTCAAAACGATCAGTAATATGCGGATTATCATCATTACGACGCGCAAGCGGCGATACTTCCACAGGATACGCCGTAATAAAAGTTGGATTCATTAACCGACTTTCCACCGTTTTTTCAAAAATTTCAATTTGAATTTTACCTAAACCGTAACTGTCTTTTACGGGTATGTGTAATTTTTCTGCTACTTTAACAGCCGCTTCGCGTGTGGCAATATCTGCTGCTGTTAAATCAGGATTAAAATGTAAAATCGATTCCTCTACCGTCATGCGCACAAACGGCTGACCGAAATCATACTCTTCACCTTGATAAGTAATCACCGTATGCCCAACCACTTCTTGAGCAATACCGCGTAACATCGCCTCAGTTAAATCCATTAAATCGCCATATTCTGCATACGCTTGATAAAACTCCAGCATGGTAAATTCAGGATTATGTCGTGTTGATAAGCCCTCATTACGGAAATTACGATTAATTTCAAATACCCGTTCAAACCCACCAACAACTAAACGTTTTAAATATAACTCAGGCGCGATACGCAAATACATATCCATATCTAAAGCATTATGATAAGTCATAAAAGGACGCGCCGTAGCCCCGCCTGGAATAACCTGCATCATCGGCGTTTCGACTTCTAAAAAATCGCGCTCAATTAAAAATTGACGAATATAAGCCACGATTTTAGAACGAATTAAAAACGTTTGTCGCGTCTGCTCACTCATAATTAAATCTAAATACCGCTGACGGTATTTAATTTCCGAATCTGCAATACCATGAAACTTTTCAGGCAATGGACGCAACGCCTTTGTTAATAAGCGAATCGCATCAACTTTAATACTTAACTCGCCAGTCTGGGTTTTAAATAAAGTCCCTTCCGCACCGATAATATCGCCAATATCCCATTTCTTAAACTGCTCGTTATAAAAACCCTCAGGTAATAAATCACGCGTCACATATAATTGAATCTTGCCCGACATATCTTGAATATGTACAAAACTGGCTTTACCCATTACCCGCCGCGTCATAATTCGCCCCGCTAATTGAAATCGTAGCGGCTCAGCCTCTAATTCCTCTTTAGACAGTTCCGAATAGCGTGCCAATAATTCCCCCGCAATCACATTGCGGCGAAAATCAGTCGGAAACGCAATACTATTTTCCCGCAGCTCAGTTAATTTGCTACGGCGTTGTTTAATCTGTTCTTGTTCGTCTTGGATTTGTTCTGACATGATTATTTAGTAATTTAAAAAATTTTTGGTTATATCAAAAAAGTGACAGTTGTTCTGGAGATGTATCAATAGGAGGATAAAAAACACCAATAATGACAAAAGGGTTACTTGCCCATCCATGAAACTGCCGAGTTGTTCCTAAAAACAAATGAATATCTTTGGTTAAAAAGTCATTAAAATATTTTATCTTAACTTTTTCGGTAGCTAATTTTTCATCATTATTACTGGACTTCAAGCTATTCCAATACAGCATACCAATTTCCCAATCTTCAATCATTAACGTGGATTCTTTTCCATCTTCATCGAGGAATTTATAAGAAAATTTATACGGTAGTTTATTTACTCGAGAAAACTCCTGTTTTACTTCATTTTCCTCTTGTAAATCGAATAAAGAAAATTGTTTGGCACTTTCTTCTAAATGTTTAATACAATCGGCATTCCATTCCCGTTCAGCTTTTTCAATTACAAAACCAATAATTCTTTGAGGTTTAAATATCGCCAATGAAAGTTCATTGTTATTGGCTTTTGTAATTAAGCCAGCTAAGTTACGGTGTATTTTATTTTTCTCGAATAGAATAGATTTTCTTGTTTTCCAACTTCTATCTTTATCAGTGTCAACAGATTCACCCAGCACAATTGCATCGGGGTCAACAACTCTGTAGCTTTCTGGTCTTGGGTCATTAGTATTTTTAACTAATGACAATTCTATCCACTGATACTTTTTATAATGTTGTTCATAATCTAGCTTTCTAAATGGTAATGGATAAATACGCACCCATGTACCATCGTCTAAAATACCCGCAGTACAAACCAATTCGTCATATTTTTTTGAAAGAGTTGGATAAGTTTTTACTACGATAAAAACCTTGCGTTTTTCACTCATAAATGAACCACTTTAATATCGGAATGATTTGCCAAATAATCACTAACGCAATGACGGTGACAAGATTTTGGTTTTTCTTCAAAACAGGTTAATGCAATACGCTTTCCTTGTTCCAAAGTGCTAACCAAGTCTTGAAGATAAATTTTTTTATTAGGCAAGTTTTTTTTATATTCATCAAACAACTTTATATAATCTGATTCTTTATCTAAATTTTGACGTTTTTCAGAAACAATACCTAACTCAGGTATGTGACGATATTCAATATCAAATTTAGATAACATTTTAGATAAATTACCTTTAGAAAAACCAAATTTATGACTAAATGGATTTTTTCTTACGTCATAAAGTACTTGTACATTATTTTCAATAAGTTTTGTTAGATACGTTTCAAGACTAGAGCCTTCATAACCAATTGTAAAAAGGTCAATATCATTTTCATAATTTTGAGTATTCTCTGGATAATTATTATCAATAAATTCAGTTAATCCACTGCTAAGTAATTCTTTACGAACATGAAGCCATTTCGCTATTAACTGACGCTCTAAGTTTTTTACACCATCACTTAAAAAAGGTTTATCCTTCAAAAAAATAGTATTCTCTGCAAAAACAATCCAATCTTTTTGAGCTAAAACTTCTAAATCTGAGCTAGCTTGAAAAGAATAATAACTACCTTCATAACGTACAAAGTCATAGTAATTTATCGTATTTTCTCGATGCCATAAAAATAATAGCTTTTGAAAATCACTTAACAAAATACAACCTGTTCGTTCCAACAAAAATAATAAAAAGCGTTGGCGATGATAAGTTGGAGCAGAGCGGACTATCATATTACAACCCACTCTTCAAACTCGCTTCAATAAACTGATCCAAATCGCCGTCTAGGACGGCTTGGGTGTTGCCTGTTTCTACGCCTGTGCGTAGGTCTTTGATGCGTGATTGGTCTAGGACATAAGAGCGGATTTGACTGCCCCAGCCGATGTCGGATTTGCTGTCTTCTAACGCTTGCTGGGTTTCTGAGCGTTTGCGTATTTCTAGCTCGTATAATTTAGCTTTGAGTTGTTTCATCGCGGTGTCACGGTTTTTATGTTGCGAGCGGTCGCTTTGGCATTGCACGACGATGTTAGTGGGTATGTGGGTCATACGCACGGCGGATTCGGTTTTGTTGATGTGCTGACCGCCTGCACCACTGGCTCTATACACATCTACGCGAATATCGGCAGGATTAAGGTCTATGTCGATGTCATCGTCAATTTCAGGCGAGACGAACACGGAGGCGAACGAGGTATGACGGCGATTGCCTGAGTCAAATGGTGATTTTCTGACTAAGCGGTGTACGCCTGTTTCAGTGCGCAACCAGCCAAACGCGTATTCACCTTCAAATTTGATGGTGGCACTTTTAATACCTGCGACATCACCTTGTGATTCTTCAATCAGTTCGGTTTTAAAGCCTTTGCGCTCACCCCAGCGTAAAAACATCCGTTCTAGCATGGATGCCCAATCTTGCGCTTCGGTGCCGCCTGAGCCTGATTGTATATCAAGGAAGGCGTTATTCGCGTCCATTTGTCCTGAGAACATACGGCGAAATTCGAGGTCAGCGACACGGTGTTCAAAATGATCTAAGTCGCCAACGACGGTATCAACGGTTTCTTCGTCGTCTTCTTCGATAGCCATGAGTAAGAGTTCTTCGGCATCGGCAAGTCCGCGATCTAGTTCGGTGATGGTGTTGACGATGGCTTCTAGTTGTCCACGTTCTTTGCCTAGGGCTTGGGCAAGTTCTGGGTTATCCCAAATTTTTGGGTTTTCTAGTTCGCGTAAGACTTCAACGAGGCGTTCGCTTTTGGTATCAAAGTCAAAGATACCCCCTGAGCGCGTCACCACGGCTTTTAAGGTCGGCGATTTTATTTTTAATTGGATTTATTTCTTGCATGGTTGCGGCTTGTGATTCGGCGATAAAAACGATAAGAGTTGTCGATTATAAACTAGATGTTTTTGTATAATTCATCTTTTAAGAAAAAAACGATGTCTTTACAGTTTGGAGTGGCGGTGATTGCTGTTGCTGGGTGTGCTAAAATGATTCTGTTAGACAATGTAAAGTATTAAAATTAAGGTTTTATATCAAAACGATTTCACGCTAACAGCTCAATCAAACGCCAGTGCGTTAAATTCCGCTATCTACTAACATAGTTTAACTAAAGAAAATATGAAAAAACTTGTTCTTATTTGTTTGTTTCTTGCTGTGATTATAAGTGGTGGTTGGGCTGTTCATTTTTATCAGCATTCACAACCTAAAACCACCGATGATGGCGGTGCTGGCTATTTGGTTGCTCATGGCAATGATTTTTTGAATATTGGTCGTTATGATGAGGCTAAAAAATTATTTGTGAGTGCGTTAACGGCTGACCCCAAAAATGTTAAGGCTGCATGGGGTTTGAAAAAAACCGAGGCGAAAGATTCTTTATCTAATAATACGTTCAAAATAGCAGTTGACGCGCTTTATCAACAAGACCCAAGCGATGCACATGTGAATTTATTTCTAGGCGAATTTTATTTAGCTAATCATGAGTTTGATAACGCCAGACCTTATTTTGAACAAGCCATCACGCAAAATCCAAAATTGGCGGAAGCGCATTTTGATTTAGCTAGATTGTATTATCAACAAGGCAATTTTAATGCAGCTAAATCAGAAATTTCACTGGCTATTGATATAGCACCCATACCGAGATACCGAAATCACTTGGCTCATGCTTATATTAAGCAAAATCATATTGATGCGGCAATTGCTGAATATGAAAAAAGCTCTGAATATCCAGCCTCTGCATTAGATGTGGCAGAACTTTATTGGCAACGAGACCGTTTTGATCTGGCGTTAATTCGTCAATTACAAGCGGTGAAATTGCTGAATGATAAAACAGTGATGGCTAGACCTGAAAATCAAGACCCGTGGTCTTTTAAAATCAATGATGAACAAGCAATTACTCTGTCCAAATTAGATGAAAAATTAAGTTATGCGTATCTGTGCTTATCGTTCACCTTGTATTTTTTGGACAATACTGAGGAAGCAGAACGGTATATTCAGGAAATGCGTAATTTAGCTATTATTAGTCAAGCTGAAATTAACACGCTAGTAGGCATGAGATTGGATGCGTTAGTGCAAGAAAAGGCGAGTTTAGCCGCTCAGGTTGATGCGTTTAAAAATCTGTATTTGGTGACAACGGATACTACACGGTAATCAAGCAAACTCACGCCGAGATGATTAGCTTATTACCGTTCTGAAAATCTATTGCTTGTACAAAGCTAATACTTGTCTGACGTAATCTTGGGTTTCACGATAAGGCGGAATGGTGTTGTTATACCTGATAACCGCATTTTCGCCCGCATTGTAAGCTGCGATAGCAAGGTCTAGTCTAGGACCAAACATCGTAATTAAATGCTTTAGATAACGCGTACCACCCTCTACATTTTGATCGGGATCGTTGCGATCGAGAACACCAAATCGTTGTGCGGTAGCAGGCATTAACTGCATTAACCCTGCTGCGCCTGCGGATGAAATAGCCGTTGAATTGTAAGCTGATTCCGTTTGAATTACCGCATGAAGCAATTTCTCATCAACTTGATGACGTTGCGCTGCATCAGCAATCAGTTCGCTATATCTAGCTTTATTAACGCCTGAAAACGTATGTCGTTTAAAAACGGCTGCCATAAATGGGCTACCGCTACCTTTATTAACACCTGAAAACGTATGCCTCTTAAGGAAAGCGGTCAGAAATGGGTTAGCTCTACCATTTGCTGACGGTGGATGCACAGGGGTTTTAATAATGCGTTTGTACAACTTATTTCTGGGCGCATCAGTATAAAAAACATGACCACTGTCATCGACATATTTATACACATCTGCCATTACCTGATTTGAGGCAAGTAAAGCTAATGAAATAACGGTAATTTTCAACATTTTTAACCCTATTCGCTATGTTTAACCACTATGCAGTTGGCGGCTTTAATCGCTTTTGCTCTCGCTTCATCAACAGTTGGCGCGTGTGCTAATGCCACTCCCATACGTCTGTTAGTAAAAGCTTCTGGTTTGCCAAATAAACGCACATCGCTGTCAGGAACGCTTAGTGCTTGTGCTAAGCCTTCATATACTACGCCTTTTGCATCAATACCGCCTAAAATAACTGCACTCGCACCTGTTTTTTGTAACTGAGTATTTACAGGTAAGCCTAAAATGGCTCTGGCGTGTAATTCAAATTCGTTTTGTGCTTGAGTAATCATTGTTACCATGCCCGTATCGTGCGGTCTTGGACTTACTTCACTGAACCAAACGTTATCACCTTGAACAAATAGCTCAACCCCAAACAAACCTAAGCCGCCAATTTCAGTGGTGACTTTCGCGGCAATGTCTTGCGATAAAGCAAGGGCTGCGGCAGTCATGGCTTGCGGTTGCCAACTTTCGCGGTAATCGCCGTGTTCTTGAAGGTGTCCGATGGGTTCGCAAAAATGTGTTTTAATCTCTCCGTGTGTATTTTTGGCGCGGACGGTTAATAGTGTGATTTCAAAATCGAAATTAATTTTGGCTTCGACTATTACTTTACCCGTATCGACACGCCCGCTGGCTTTAGCATAAACCCACGCGGCTTGCAGTTGGTCTGGTGTTTTGACCATTGACTGCCCTTTACCTGACGACGACATGGTGGGCTTAATAAAACATGGATAGCCGATGCCATTATCAACAGCGGCTTTTAATTCAGCGAACGACTGAGCAAACGCATAGCGCGAGGTGGGAATGTTAAGTTGTTCAGCAACTAACGTGCGTATGCCTTCCCGATTCATAGTTAACTGAATAGCTCTGGCATTCGGCACAACGGTACACGCACCTTCGGCTTCAATCTCAGCCAATGCTGCTGTGGCAATTGCTTCGATTTCTGGAATAATAAAATCAGGTTGTTCCAAGGCAATCAGTTTTTTCACTGCTTCGCCATCAGTCATATCAATAACATGACTGCGATGGGCAACGTGTTGAGCAGGCGCGTCGGGATAACGGTCAACGGCAATCACTTCAACGCCATAGCGTTGTAGCGCAATAGTTAACTCTTTACCTAACTCACCGCTCCCTAGTAATAAAGCTTTAGTCGCGCTGTTAGTTAATGCTGTGCCTATATTCATGCTGTTCCCGCTAAATAGTTGTCTATGTCTTCTTTGGAAAAACCGATTTTTTTCGCCACACGGTCAGCATGACTGACTCGCGAAATACCCGCGATGAGTTTATAAGTCGGTGTATCATTGGCAAATTCGACTTGTCTCGGTAAGCCAATGCCATCACGCGCAAATTTATCGACTAATTGATGATTATGGGTAATTAAAATGGTGCTATTGCCTTTGCGATAAAAACCGTTCAGTACATTAGAGGAGGCTTCCATTTTTTCTTCAAAGGTTGTGCCTTCGGAAAGTTCATCCAATACCACCAAGCTTTTCGCGGTGCTGGCTAAAAAAATGTCTTTGGTGCGTTTTAATTCCGTACCAAAACGCCCTTCCCCATCATTTAAATGGCTGACTTCAGAAACTTGGTAAAAAATTCGATCCGCTACCGTGAGCGTTGCAGCAGATGCGGGCACAAAACAGCCGATTTGTGCCAATAATTGAATTTGGGTAATGGTTTTACAAAACGCTGTTTTACCGCCGCTATTTGGTCCAGTGATTAATACCAGCTTATCATCTTCCAATACAAAATCATTGCCAACATAGCTAGGGTTTTCTTTGCCTAACACGGGATTTTTAGCATCATGCAGGTTAATTTGGTGATGTTCGCCGTGTATTAATGTGGGTAGAACAACGTTATGCCCGAAGGCAACGGAAAATTTTATAAAAGACAATAATTCATCTAACTGCCCTAATGCGTCTAGCGTTTCGGCGACTTCAGGCGATTGCTTAAATTCATTGCGTAACGGAATAATACAGCTATCACGGTCAAAACCACCCACTATCGGAATATAAATTAGCAATAACGGTGTGACTAACAGAGTTTCATCGGGGATAGGCACAAACTCTGATACTAACCAAAACAATGCCACCATCAGAGCGATTAATAACGGTTTCAACAAGCGGGGTTTAAATATAACGGCGGGTAAAAACGAACCTTTACGCTCACGTTTACTTTGTATACTTTTTTCGGTGATATACACCGACTCGCTCATTAATGAATAAGCACGGCTATTGGTAAAAGCGTTAATTTTGTCAAACAGTGCCAATAAATAAGGGCTTTTTGGTATGGGTGCATTTTGCAGTTGCGCAACCAATTCCAACATGAAGCGAATGCCGCGTTTATATTGGCGATAACCGTAACCTTCAATTTCATGTTCATCTCTGGCTGTGCCGAATGAACCGAGAAACTTGCCAAACAATAATAAATAAAAATTTTTTTCGTGGCTGGCGGCGGTTTTGACAATGTTATCGAGTGCTTCAATCAACGCGGGATTATTGCGTAGCTCTTCGACCGCTTGCTGTTTAGCTTTAATATCGTCGATATTATGCAACGGCTGTGTTAATGAGCGAAACAACACAGCTTGCCCAATAGTGGTGCTGGCATGATTGACTGCATTAAAGACGTTATCCACTTCAATGGTGTCAAATGCACTTTGATCAATTACCCCCTGCCCTGTTGCTAAGGGGTGTGTGGATTTAATATTGGGGCAATCTTGCCAACTGGTTAGGAGTGGTTCGGTCATGACTCGCGCTACTGGTTATCAAAAAATCGTACCATTAACTATAGTTCAAGCACGTTGATAATGCTATCAACGTGTGCATCGCTGTCATTAAGAGCCGCAATATAACGATACTGTTCGCCGCCTGCTGCCATAAATATGTCCTTATTAGTGATAGCAATTTCCTCTAAGGTTTCCAGACAATCTACGGCAAAGCCTGGACAAACCATGTCGATACTTTTAATGCCTTGCGCAGGTAATGCCATCAAGGTATCGACACAATAGGGCTTTAACCATTGCGCCTTACCGAAACGTGATTGAAATACCAGCATCCATTCGCTGTCAGTCAATCCCAATTTTTCTGCAATTAACTTGGCGGTTTGTTGGCATTGATAAAAATACGGATCGCCCCATTTGGTTAACTGCTCAGGTAGCCCATGAAATGACATCATTAACAAATCATTTTTCGGTTGTTCCTGCCATGCTTGCTTAATAGAATCCGCAACGGCGGTAATATGGGCTTCGTTTTGATGATAATCACTGATAAAACGAAAACGTGGTAAATGTCGCCATGAATTCAATTCTTTAACTAAGTCATCATAAATAGACGCTGTAGTGGTCGAAGAATATTGCGGATACAGCGGCAGCACGACAATATGATTAATACCCTGCGCTTTAAATTTTTGCAATTGCGTGGCGATTGATGGCTCACCGTAACGCATCGCATAATCGACAGTGATATTTTTTGCCGTCAACTGCTCGGCGACTTTTTCACTGAGTTGACGAGTGAAAAACGTCAGCGGTGAACCTTTTTCAGCGTGCCAAATAGTTTGATACGCGTGCGCGGATTTTTTGGGGCGAAACGGCAATACAAAACCATTCAAAATTAACCACCAGATAGGGCGCGGAATATTCACCACGCGCTTATCCCATAGAAAATCTTTAAGAAATTTTCGCACTGCTTTAGTGGTAGGTGCAGTGGGTGAACCTAAGTTTGCTAGTAATACGCCTGTTTTTATGGTCATGGTATCTCTTTAAGTAGGTTGGGTTAGGCGATAGCCGTAACCCAGCATTTTCTCGTCTCATCGTTCCAACGCTCCAGCGTTGGAATGCGTCAGTGGACGCTCCAGCGTCCTCTACATCCACCGCCAGAGCCATAAAACCTACCGACTAATCAAATTCAAAAACTCAGTACGCGTACTAATATCCTTACGAAAAATCCCCTTCATAGCCGAAGTCGTCATCACCGAATTTTGTTTTTCCACACCGCGCATCATCATACATAAATGCTTGGCTTCAATCACCACCGCAACGCCTCTTGCACCGACAGCGGTTTCAATCGCTTCAGCTATTTGGCTAGTTAATTGTTCTTGAATTTGTAAGCGTCGGGCGTACATATCAACTACGCGGGCAATTTTGGATAAACCTAACACTTTGCCATTGGGTAAATAACCAACATGACATTTGCCGATAAACGGTAGTAAATGATGTTCGCACAATGAATACAGCTCAATGTCTTTCACGATGACCATGTCTTCAGCATCGGAGGTAAAAATTGCCCCGTTTAATACCTCGTCCAGTGTTTTTTCGTAACCGTTATTCAGGAATTTAAAGGCTTTTGCAGCGCGTTTTGGGGTATCAACCAGCCCTTCACGGGTTAAGTCTTCACCGATGGCTGAGATAATTTTGGCAAAATGGGCTTCCATGATTAGGGTCTCTCGTTAAAAAAAAAAGTGGTGCAGTATAGCATCATTGCTGAGTGAATTTTAAAGCATCCAGAACGACTTGTTCAGTTGCACCCGCTCGCGTCGCATTTTCACTGAGATGCCGCCGCCATAATCTTGCGCCGTATTCGCCATGAAATAAGCCCAAAATATGCCGTGTGATGCTGTTTAAGCGAACCTGCGGATTCAATAGTTGTTGCTGTATATAAGGGATCAGTTGTTCAACAACGTCTTGACGCGTAACAGGCGAATAATTTGCACTATAAAGCCGCTGATCGACTTCGGCTAATAAATAGGGATTATGATAAATCTCGCGTCCTAGCATCACGCCATCCACCTGTTCCAGCATAGTTTCCGCTTGTTCCAAGGTCGTAATACCGCCGTTAATAATAATGTTCAGATGCGAAAACTGTTGTTTAAGCGTGTAAACCACATCGTAATGTAACGGCGGCACATCACGGTTTTGTTTAGGCGATAAACCACTCAGCCACGCTTTACGCGCATGAACAATAAACGTCTCACAACCTGCCTTGGCGATGGTGTCGATAAAATGCACTAACTCCTCGTAAGAATCGCGCTCATCAATACCAATTCTGGATTTAACCGTCACAGGAATTTTGACGGCTTGCTGCATTGCAACTACACATTCAGCCACTAATTCAGGTTCTGCCATCAAACATGCGCCAAAGCGTCGATTTTGTACACGGTCACTGGGGCAACCGACATTCAAATTTACTTCCGTATAACCGTAGTCTTCGACCATCTTGGCACATAACGCCAATTCACGCGCATTACTGCCGCCTAATTGAAATGCAACAGGATTTTCTACCGCCTCTTTGTGTAAAAATCGGTGCTGATCGCCATGAATTAACGCACCCGTCGTCACCATCTCGCTGTATAACAAGCTGTGCCGTGATAATAAACGATGGAAATAACGACAGCGGCTGTCTGTCCAGTCTAACATCGGTGCAACGCTAAATTTGTGTACGCGGTTTTCTTGCTGTTCCATTACTGCTCACGACCATACTGATATTTAAATTTACGTTTTAACAAGCCCGCAGGATCATCTGGAATGCGGTTAAGCCATTGTTCATTGGCTTGTTGTTTTTCATTATTCGATTTCGTGTCAGTTGGCTGAGCCGCTTGAGGCGTTGGTTTTTTGGCTTCGTCTTTTTTCTGCTCTGCTGATGTTTGTTCTTCTTGAGGCTTGGGTTGTTCTTTTGCTTTTGCCTCCTCTTGTTGCGCTAAATCGTCTTGCCCTTTTTCCTGCTTTTGCTGTTGTTGCTCTTCGGGCTGAGAGCTTTGTTCTTCTTTGGCTTGCTGTTCTTGTTGCTCAGAATTTTGGTTTTGCTGTTGATTTTGCTGGCCTTTATTTTCAGACGCTTGTTGTTTATCCGATTTTTGTTGGTCGGCATTTTGTTCTTGTTTATTGTCTTTGTTGTCTTGCTGCTTATCCTGTTGTTGCTGTTGTTTTTCCAGCTCTTTTTCTACGAGGTCTTTGTTAAATTTAGCGTCCTCATTATTAGGGTCGAGTTTCAATGCTTGTTGGTATGCGGCTACGGCTTCTTTTAACTGTCCAGATTGCGCCAGTGCGTTGCCTTGATTATAAAAATTATCCGCTGTCTGCGTGGCTTCGCTTTGGTAGGTTTTTAAGGCTTTGTCATACTCACCTGCTTTGTAATGTGCGGCGGCTTGCCAATCAGGATTGGTAAATTTCTCAGCAGCTTTAGCATAGTCTTGTTGCTGATAGGCTTTCAGTGCTTGTTGATCTGGGCGTTGCCATAAATCTTGCCAGTCGAAGGCGTAGCTGTTTTTAGGTAAGGGTAATAACAGCACTAACGCCACGACTAATAAACCTTTTCTAAAAAATAACGCGGCTAATGGCAACACCAGTAATAACAACCACGCGCCTTTATCATCCCATTGTTCCAGCATTAAGTTGTTATCTTCTTTGCCTTGCTGTTGAACAGGTTTATCAAACGCACTTAACAGCGATTGTATATCGTGGTCGTCAGCGGTGAGCGTTTGATAAATCCCGTGTCCTGCTTGTGCTAAAGTAGATAAATCAGCGACGTTTAATTTAGTAACCACAATAGAACCTTGCTCGTCTTTTAGAAAACCGCCTTCGGGCAGTGCGATAGGTGCGCCTTCTTCTGTTCCTACACCTAACACCGATAATTGAAAATCACCTAATTTTTTTGCTTCAGGTAAGGCTTCATCTAAATTAATGGCATCGGTAATGAGTAATATTTGCCCACTTTGTAAGCCTGATTGTTTAAACAAGACAACGGCTTTTTCCAGCACTGATGCAGTATTATTGCCTTGAGTAGGCATAATGTCAGTGGTTAAAGCGGTTAGTTGGCTGTCTATGGTGTTAGTGTCATTGGTGAGCGGTGTCACTGTAAACGCTGCACCTGAATACACCAGTAAAGCGGTTTGACCGTCTTTACGTTGTTTTAAAATATCAGCGATTTTATAGCGTGCGATAGTTAAGCGACTGGGTTTAATGTCCGCCGCATCCATCGAAGGCGATAAATTTAACGCAATAACTAATGCCGCTTCATTTCTAAAGGCAGGTGAAGGCATACGTTGCCACGTTGGCCCTGCTAACGCCACAATAACCAGCAAGGTAGCAATCACGCCTGTTATTAACCATGCTCGACTGTGATTAGCGGCTTTTTCTTGTAATAAAAAAAGCAGTAGTTCCGCATCACAACACGCCGCCCAGTTGCCACGACTGAGTTTATTGCGCCACAGCAAAAAGGTGATAACAAGCGTAGGCAATATCGCTAACAGCCAATACGGTCTAATAAAATGAAATTCTGTTAAATCCATGACCACCTCAGTTTTGCGCCACACAAAAACGCTATTAAGCCCAAAGCTAACGCTATAGGGTACATATACAATTCAGTGCGTGGTCGAAAATATTGCTTATCTTTTTCAATGGGTTCTAGTTCATCGAGGCGCATATAAATATTATTCAGTTCATCGGTATTTTTGGCGCGGTAATAATAACCGCCCGTACTTTCGGCAATTTTTATCAGGGTTTTTTCATCCAAATCCAGTGATGGATTCACCTTGCGGCTACCAAACAGACTAGGCACAATCATTTCATCAGCACCCACACCGATGGTATAAATTTTTAAACCATTTGCCGCCGCTAATTCTGCGGCTTTTAACGGGCTGATTTCGCCTGCGGTATTCGCACCATCGGTGAGCAAAATTAATACATGGCTGTTAGCGGGTTGATTTTTAAGTCGCTTAACCGCTAAGCCTATGGCATCACCAATCGCAGTATTATCGCCAGCCAGACCAATCGCTGCTTCATCCAAGAGTGTCTGCACGGTTTTACGGTCGAATGTGAGCGGCGTTTGTAGATAGGCTTGCGTACCAAATAAAATCAAGCCGAGTCTATCGCCCACTCGACGATTAATAAAATCGCTGGCAATCGCTTTAATGGCAGTTAATCTATCAACGGGTTGTTTATTAAGCATAAAATCTTGCGCTTCCATACTGCGCGATAAATCCACCGCCATCATTAAATCCCGACCGCTAATCGCTTGTTCAATCGGTTCGCCTAACCATTGTGGTCTGGCACAAGCCAGCACTAACAACAGCCATGCAACCACTGCTAACCATAACGACCATGAATCTGTTTTTAGCACACGCGGTGTTGCTAACTCAGCCATGTCTTCCAAAAATGGCACTTTTAATGCCGCTTGTTCAACAGGTTGATGCGCGGGTAATAACCAACGTATTAATAAGGGTAACGGTAAGGCGATGAACGCCCAAAGCCATGCAAAATGAATCATGATAGTTTTTGCGCTTTCAGCCAGTCTTCACACAGGCTAATGAGTTGAGAAATTTCCAGTTCCGAAGGAGCGGAGGGTCGATAAGGTGCAGAAGCTAAACACTGCCCTGCCCCTTTAGTAAATGGTGTATCTTTTAACGAGCTATCGAGAAAGGCTAACCACGCCTGCCCTGTTAAACCTGCTGTTTGTGCGCGGGGCGCGACACTGATAGCCACGCGTCGTAGTAATGCGGACAATTCAGCGAGTTTTTGCGTGTTATCCATCATAGGGCTATTTTTAATGGCTACCAGTAAGATTCTCGCGCTTTTAAGGGCAGTTTTGCGTGTAAGACGACGATAACCCCAATATAACAATACGATAAGCAAAGGCATTAGCACGATAACTAGCCACCAACCAATAGCAGGAGGAAACCAGTCGATAGTATCGGGTAAATGTAAATCTTTAAGTGGGAGTTGGGTGGGTGGCATAATTGATTTTCAATGGGTTTTTGATAGTAGGTCAAAGAGGCATAACACTGGATCATTGCTAGCGATTAATGTGTTAAGTACTTTTTACATTTTGTACGATAGCTTCATTATCGGGGATTATATAGCGATTCTCAAATTTGACACATTAGGTTTATAACACTATAGAAGTTACGCATTGACAGAG
>DFWO01000158.1 GCA_002380945.1 Methylococcaceae bacterium UBA4132
ATTTGGAGAGATGGTATCTACACACTCATATTATTGACTAGCTTACTTTTCCAGCCGCAGTCGCTTCTGGCACTTCAATCAATCGACCTGATTTCACATCGTAGATATAACCATAGACGGGAATATCTGAAGGCACTAAGGCATGGGCTTTAATGCGTTGCACATCTTCTAACACACTTTGTGCCTGATCTTTAATGGTCAGCCAGTTGATGTATTTACCTTCCGTACAACCGCCACCTTCACAGCAATCATGCCAACCGCTGGCATCTACAGATGCAGTTTTTAAGCTACTGCCGAGCAAATCTGCCATGATTTCATTGTTAAAAGTTTCCATGCCGCAATCGGTGTGGTGAATCACAAACCATTCGCGTGTGCCTAATAATTTATACGAAATGACCAGCGAACGTATTGCGTCATCACTGGCTCTGCCACCTGCGTTACGAATAACGTGAGCGTCACCTTCTGATAAACCTGCATATTTTGCTGGGTCTAAACGCGCATCCATACAGGTTAAAATGGCAAACTGCCGTGCTGGTGGCATGGCTAAACCACCTTTATCAAAACCTGCTACATAGTCACGATTAGCACTTAACACTTCATTTAATATTTTTGTCATTGTTATTCCTCTAGTGTGTTAATAATTGACCGCGATTGTCCTCATTACCAAGAAAGACGGTCGGTTTATAATAACACGCTGGTGTGTCGAATATAAGCATTTACTTCAATTGATTGAGTGCTAGCTCTGCAAAATTGGTATTCTTTTACTTCACAACTACACTAAAATTTTTACGAGCCAGCCAAGCTCGCTTAACTATCGGTAAAGAAATTATCAAGGTGCAAATCTTGAATAGAAAGTTGCCGATCATGCCAAGCTGGGTTTCAGTTACATCAATACCTCGATAGCCGTTTATTGAAATATTGCCACTCCACCCGCTGATGATTGGCAAGGCGATTATGTGTTACAGCACAAATAGCAAACGCTTATAAAAATACCCAGTCAGAAAAACAGGCGGCTTGTCCTTGATAAACTCCGTTGGCATCGCTGAGATTCCAAATAATCGCATTGCGTATTTCAAAGCGTTTGCCTGTGCTGGAAACCCGCACGCCGCAATAATCAGTCATAAAACCTTGGGCAGTGACGGCTGCCATTAATTTTTCGCGTGCCGCTTGATTGACAGCTTCTGCGGAAGCATGTGAGGGTAGAGTAATAAGTTGTTGCCAGTTTAGTTCAAACAGTTGTAAACCTTGCGCATTGGCATAATTAAAAATAGGGTCTGAATCAGTATTATGCGAGAGCAATACAAACGGTGCGTAATACAAGCGTTCAGCTAAGTTGTTCGTATCAGGTAGCAGCGGATAGCCAAGTAAGTTTTGAAAACTTTGGCTGATAAGCGCGATATGGTCGGCTAGGTAGTTGTTTTCAGTGCAGGGGGAATGGGGGAAGTTGTTCATGGTGTTAGAGGCTTAAAAACTCAGGAGTCCAATAGCTGAAGCTATCAGACTCCTGAAAAGTAGCTATAGCGCAGCAACTTTAGTATCAACAGGAGGTGTGCTGGATTTGAAGTAATTACGCACACCGCCGAAAATAGCATCTGCCATTTTAGTTTGATATTCGGTGTTTAATAGATTTTCTTCTTCACTAGGATTAGAAATGAATGCGGTTTCTACCAAAATCGAGGGGATATCAGGTGATTTAAGTACCATGAAACCTGCTTTTTGTACGACATCTTTGTGCATTTCACCCACAGCTTTACAATTTTTTAACACACTTTTAGCCACATCAACACTGGCTTGTTCGGTTGCACTTTGTGATAAATCAAGCAAGACCGAGGCTAACACATCTTCTTTGTCTTCGAGACTCACGCCGCCTATCAAATCAGAGGCGTTTTCACTTTTTGCTAACCATAATGCGGCTTCACTAGACGCGCCACTGCGAGACAAAACATAAACTGATGAGCCTTTAACGGTAGTATCTTGAAACGCATCGGCATGAATGGAGATGAATAAATCCGCGTGTGCGGTTCTAGCAATCTGCATTCTTTTTCTAAGCCCGACATAGTAATCACCTTTACGCACCATGACAGCTTTCATATCAGGTTGTGCATTGATGAGTTTTGCTAATTTTTTAGCGATAGCAAACACCACTTGCTTTTCTTCTGTACCATTTGCTCCGTGCGCACCTGGGTCTTCGCCACCATGACCTGCATCTATAGCAATAACAATTTTGTCGTGTTTGTTGCTGATTTGTTCGGCAACTTCTTGTAACTGAACGGGTTTATTGTGATTACGAGTAAATACCGCCATCATATTGGTTGGTTCAGGTAACAAAGCAGGCACGTTTTTATGTTCTAAGGTTTCTTTTTTGTTGGGTTGCGCCGTGGCTTTGCTGGTAATTGCTTTATTATCAGCTTCGATAATTGGGTTTTTATTAATCAAATCAATGATTAATTTGTGTTCGTTTTTATTATTGGAACTTAATGAAAAGTTTTTTGCAGTAATCGGTTTTTTTAAATCAACAGCAAGGCGCACATTGTCTTTGGTTTTTTCTAAAACGTGTATGTGAGCAAATAGCGGGTGGGTCGCGGCTGGTTGGCTTAAGGTTTGTCCTAACTTGGCATTTTTAATATCAATGACTAGCTGGGTATTCTGTACGAAAACACGATGTTTAGGCGAGGCACTGACATCGAACACCATGCGGGTTTGCTTTGCTGCTTGTGAATAATGTAATGAATTAATATCAACTGGTTGCCCATAGCTAGGCATGGACAACGACAGTAATCCAAAGACAAATAAACCCTTCCAGTGATTTCTCATGGCTACAACCCACAAAAGTAATAATTTGCATTAGATTATAGCAGTATGTCTTTGTTTTTCAAGAATAGATAAATTATATTTTTAATCGTGTGACAGAGTGTTAAAGCAAATATTTCGTCCTAAGTCTTGGACAGTTAAGGAAATAATCATATCCGGTTCAGGTAAAAAGCCTTTGCCACGTTCTGCCCACTCAATAAAGCATAGACTATTTTGGTCAAAATAATCGCGAATCCCCATCCATTCCAACTCTTCAGGATCATTTAAGCGGTATAAGTCAAAATGAAAAATTTTACGTTCGCCTAGCGTATATTCTTCAACGAGCGTAAAAGTGGGGCTTTTTACCGCACCAGTAAAACCTGATGCTCTTAGAAAACCGCGTACTAGCGTGGTTTTACCTGCACCTAAATCACCTTGTAAAAAAATCACACCTTTTTCGGGTAATAGTGTCCAAAGTGCTGCGCCGAATTGTTCAGTTGCTTCGGTTGAGTCTAAGTATTTTTTCATTCATTTATGCCTAATCTAAGATAGGGTATTAAGTCACTGGCTAATAAACCGCGTTCACCACCTGTTTCAGCGGCAAGGTCTGCGGCTTTGCCATGCAAATAAACACCTTGTTGTGCCGCTTCTTTAAGGCTTAAACCTTGTGCGACTAAGCCTGCTAATACACCTGTCAATACATCGCCCATACCACCTGAAGCCATGCCTGCATTGCCTGTATTCGATACGGCTATTTCTTCGCTACTCGCAATCAATGTGCCTGAACCTTTTAAGAGTGCAATACCTTGATATTTTGCTTGCAGCGCGGAAACGGCGGCAAAACGGTCTTGTTGTATTTCGGCAGTGGTGCAATTTAACAATCGTGCCGCTTCGGCAGGGTGCGGGGTTAAAATCCAGTGAGGTAGATGAGGAAAAATTTTGTTGCCGACCATATCCGCTAACAAATTCAAACCATCTGCATCAATAATAAGTGGTTTTTGCGTAAGGATTACGGCGGTTAATAATGCGCTTGCCCACTCGCTTTGTCCTAATCCTGTGCCGATAGCAATCACACTGGCTTTGGCTAACAGTGGTATGAGTTGTTCGGTAGTGTCTACACCATGACACATCAATTCTGGCTGGTTGCTATTCATGACACTTGCGTGGCTACTACGCGTTGCGATGCTAACTAAACCCGCACCGATGCGTAACGCCGCGACACCTGCCAAACGTGCCGCGCCTGAATAACCATGATCGCCACCAATGATTAACGCATGACCGTAATCGCCTTTATGTGTACAACGTAGTCGGCGTGGCAACGGTTTATGAATAACACGCACCGCTGAAATAGCTTGTGTTGCTAATATCGTTTCGGGTATCGCCAATGACGCATAATGCAGTATGCCGCAATAATCCGCTGCTTGCCCTGTAAATAAACCTTGTTTCAGGGCGATAAATGTCACGGTCACATTGGCTTTAACTGCTACGTTTCTAATATTACCTGTATTGGCATCCAAGCCTGATGGCATATCGACTGCCAACACAAACGCGTGGCTGTCATTAATGCTTTTAATCGCTTCTGCATAACGGTCTGTGACAGGATTATTTAAACCTGACCCTAATAAGGCATCAACAATCACATCGGCATTCAAGTCTAAGTCGGCTTGAAATGGCACTACAATACCATGTGCAGCGACATGCTGTTGGTACGCAGTTAGTGCGTCACCTTTGAGTTGCTCTGTTTTGCTCACACTAACTACGCACACTCTGAATCCTGCTCGCAGTAATAACGTGGCAACCACATAACCATCACCCGCATTATTTCCCGAACCACAAAACACCGCGACCGATTGCGCATGAGGACAATAACGCACCACTTCTTGAAAAACCGCATAGCCCGCACTGCTCATTAATGCAAAACCTACGATACCGTGTTGTTGAATAGCGTGTTGTTCTAGTTCTCTGACTTGTTCATTACGATAAAGCGTTATAGGTAATTCTTGCATCATGCCTCCTGAGTTGTTTTTGCTAAATCCGCTAACACTTCAGCTAATAAATCGGATTGACCCGTTGTAAAACAAAGCGCGTCTGTCTCTTTGCGTAACCAAGTAAATTGCCGTTTTGCCAGTTGCCTTGTGGCAATGATAGCCGTGTCAATCATCGTGGCTTGATCTATTTCACCTTGCAAATAAGACCATACTTGTCGATAACCTACGGCTCTGATGGCAGGCATCGTTTCATTTAAATCACCGCGCTGATAGAGAGCTTCCACTTCTGCTATAAAACCTTGTTCTAACATAGCCATAAACCGCTCAGCGATAACACCGTGCAGAAGTTTACGGTCTGGCGGTGCGATGATGATTTTAAGTACGCGATAGGGTAGGGCTATGGCAGGTTCAGCAGTAAAAAATGAGCTGAGCGATTTGCCGCTAATGGCATATACTTCTAATGCCCGTTGTACGCGCTGTGGATCATTAGGATGAATTCGTGCCGCTGCCTCAGGATCAACTAATGCCAAGCGTTGATGCAGCGCGTCTTTACCCAAGTCGAGTAAATCTTGGTCAAGTTGCGCACGAATGTCAGGGTTCGCTTCGGGCAACACCGCTAAGCCGTGACTTAAGGCATTGAAATACAACATCGTGCCACCGACTAAAATCGGCAGTTTGCCACGTTGGCTAATGTTTGCCATCAGTGCGAGGGCTTTATTTCTAAATTGCCCTGTCGAAAAGCTTTCGCTAGGATCAAGAATATCTATTAAATGATGAGCAATGCCTTGTCTTTCCTCTAAGGTGGGCTTTGCCGTGCCTATATCCATGCCTTTAAACACCAACGCCGAATCAACGCTGATAATTTCGCCATTGAGTGCGTGTGCCAGTTGTACGGCTAACGCACTTTTGCCAGAGGCAGTGGGACCCATTAAAAAAAGGGCGGGGGGTAGGTTTTGCACAAAAGTGATTGGGTTGCTGTTAGTTCGTAGGCTGGGTAGAGCGATAGCAAAACCCAGCATTTAATCCAAGGGTAGTGGGTCAAAGCTGTAGTCTAGTGTATTATAAACCGCATGATATGTTATCAAGAAATTGTCTGTCCAAACTGTGGTGGACGTACTGAGCAAGGGACACAATGGTATCGTTGTTAAAATGAAAGTTGTTCAACAAAAATCTTTTTATTAGCTTGTCATTGTAACATATCTACATAATCACAAGTTTGCCTCATTATTTGTTGTCGCCTCCTTAGAACCTGTTCAACATCTC
>DFWO01000015.1 GCA_002380945.1 Methylococcaceae bacterium UBA4132
TTGGCATGTTTTTAAACTGTTGTCCAAGACAGAGGTCTCTTCAATTTGATCGCTTAGTTCAATTTTAAAAGTTGAATAGCGCGTATATATCGATTAGATGTCTGACGCTATTAGACTTCTGTTGCTTGAATTGAGGCGCGATAAATCGCGCCTCAACATAAAAAAGATTTAAGGTGTTAAACCTTGTCCTACGATAACAACTTTTAGTGCGTTGGTGCCGCCTTCTACGCCGTTCAAATCACCTTTGGTGATGATGAATTTATCGCCGTCTTTAGCTGCTTTCCATTTTCTAAGTTCTTGAACGATGTTGCGATTGACTTCAACGTGGTCTTGGTTTTCACCCAGTTTGAAGTACATCGGAAATACGCCACGATACAGAGTCACTTTACCTAAGGTTTTTTCTTGACTACTAAACGCATAGATAGAAATGCCAGAGCTAATGCGTGACATCCATAACGGTGTTGAGCCTGATTCGGTTAACGCAACGATACCTTTGATTTTAGTGTGATTTGCCATGTACATGGCAGACATCGCAATCGCTTCATCATCACGTTTAAACTGTTCGTTAATACGGTGATCAGATTCACGCACTACTGCTTGTTTTTCTGCTTCGATACAAATACGATGCATGGCTTCAACGGCTTTAATCGGGTGATTACCCGATGCAGTTTCGGCTGACAACATGATTGCATCTGTACCGTCATACACCGCATTCGCTACGTCAAATACTTCGGCGCGAGTTGGAATCGGGTTATCAATCATGGATTCCATCATTTGCGTTGCTGTAATGGCGACACGATTGAGTTCACGACTACGTTTAATTAACTGCTTTTGTACGGCAGGTAAATTAGCATCACCAATTTCTACGCCTAAGTCACCACGCGCTACCATCACTGCATCAGAAGCTAGGATAATTTCATCCATGACCTCAGGCACGATGGCTTCAGCACGTTCTACTTTAGAGACAATACCTGCATGACAGCCTTCTGCTTCTAGCAAACGGCGAGCTTCATCTAAATCAGCACCGCAACGGGGAAAAGACACAGCGACATAATCACAGCCAATTTTGGCGATGGTTTTAATGTCTTCTTTGTCTTTATCGGTTAAGGCTTCTGCTGATAAACCACCGCCTAATAAGTTAATGCCTTTTTTGTTCGACAAATAACCACCGACAATGACTGTGCAATTAATGCGGAGATTTTCTTCCACATTGACCACATCTAATACCACGCGCCCATCATCCAGCAATAAACGACTACCTTTTACAACTTCTTTAGGAAGTGGTTCGTAGCTGATGGCAACTTGTGTGTTATCGCCTTGGTCTTTTTCAAGATTAATATCTAGCGCGAAAGCTTGATCATTATCCAGCCATACTTTGTCTTCTTTAAAGCGTTCAATACGGATTTTTGGTCCTTGTAAGTCAGCTAAAATACCTACGCGTCTGCCCGTTTTTTTGCTCATTTCACGCACAGCGTTGGCGCGGTCGATATGGTCTTGTGCTGTGCCATGCGAAAAATTCAATCGCACCACGTCAACACCTGCCATAAATAGACCCTCAAGCACACCTTCTTTATCGGTGGCAGGACCTAATGTGGCTAAAATTTTGGTTCGTCTTAGCATTATTATTCCGCATTCATTAAGGCAACAGTGGTGTCTAACATACGGTTAGAAAAGCCCCACTCGTTGTCATACCAAGATAAAACTTTAACGAAGTTACCCGCAGTGACTTTCGTTAAACCCGCTTCATAGATTGAAGAGTGTGGGTTATGGTTGAAGTCCATAGACACTAATGGCTCATCATTGATTGCCAAAATGCCTTTTAATGGACCTGCCGCCGCGCCTCTTAAAATGCTATCAATTTCTTCTTTGGTGGTGTCGCGTGACGCTTGGAAGCACAAGTCAACCACAGAGACGTTGATAGTTGGTACGCGCATCGCAAAACCGTCTAGTTTACCTTTCATTTCTGGCAATACTAAACCGACAGCCGCCGCAGCACCTGTTTTAGTTGGAATCATAGATTGCGTAGCAGAACGCGCACGGTGTAAATCACTGTGATACACGTCAGTTAAAACTTGATCGTTAGTGTAAGAGTGAATAGTGGTCATCAAACCGTGATCTACGCCGATGGTGTCCATCAATGGTTTAACTAATGGAGCTAAACAGTTAGTGGTGCAAGAGGCGTTTGAGATAACGGTATCAGACGCTTTTAATACTTTATCGTTGACACCAAAAACAATCGTTGCATCCACATCATTGCCACCTGGTGCAGAAATGATAACTTTTTTCGCGCCAGCTTGAATGTGTGCTGAGGCTTTTGCTTTGCTAGTGAAGAAACCAGTACATTCATGAACTACGTCAACGCCTAATTCAGCCCAAGGTAATTTTGCTGGGTCTCTTTCGGCTAATACACGAATTCTGTCACCGTTAATCACGATGTAGTCACCGTCAACACTGACATCAAACGGGAATTTACCGTGTACAGTGTCATATTTAGTTAAGTGTGCATTGGTTTTGGAATCGCCTAAATCATTGATTGCAACGATTTGAATTTCGTTAGTACGACCAGATTCATACAACGCACGCATGATATTACGTCCAATACGACCATAACCATTGATTGCAACTTTAATTGCCATTGAGTTTCTCCAGAGTGATGAGCTATCTATTAAGATAAGGGTGTGCCTAAGCACGTCAAAAACTTGCTAACTATAGCAAAATACTCACTACTTAGTCTATGTGATGATGTAGAGATGCCTTACAGGGATATGCAGAAACAGACTGTTTACAAATTTATTTTGACAAATTAAGACAACCAGTCGTATTATAATATCCATGAGCAGATCAACACAAAAAGAAATTAACCGTGAGAATTTATTGAACCAAGGGGTGGCATTGTTGATGCAGCAAGGCTATCACGGTACGGGTTTGCAAGAAATTTTAGATGCGGTGCAAATTCCTAAAGGTTCTTTCTACAATTATTTTGGTAGCAAGGAAAATTTTGGCGCGGAAGTAATAAAACACTACATTACGCCTTATATTCAACAAATAACCAGCTACTTAGAACAATCTAACGCTGATGCACTCAGTGCCTTACAACGCTATTTTAATGAATCTATTGCAGAACTAGAGCGTACCGATTTTAAAGGCGGCTGTTTGTTAGGGAATTTAATCGGTGAAATTGGTGATAGTAGTGAAATTTGTCGTGTGGCTTTGCAAACCACACTGAATAGTTATCGGGACGTGTTGCAATTAGGTTTAAGCCTAGCTCAGCAACAAGGCACGATACGCACTGACAAATCCGCCCGCGATATGGCAGATTTGTTAGTCAACACATGGCAAGGTGCGTTATTACGCATGAAAGTCGAACAATCGACCGAACCGTTAAAACAATGTTGCCAAGCTTTATTGGGGGATTTTTTTAAAGCGTGATGTTGGTAGGGGGCAATTTGGTAATAGAGTTAAAAATAGGCTTTTTGATTCTTTACTACTACCTGATTTTTATCGCGCTTTAACAAGACGACTCGTCATATTAACTAAACAGGAGGCATTATGCCAAAGTATATTATCGAACGTGACATTCCTAACGCTGGTGCATTGACTGCCCAAGATTTGCAAGGCATTTCGCAAAAATCTTGCGGCGTATTAAACGGTATGGGGACAAAAATCCAATGGTTAGAAAGCTACGTCACTAACGATAAAGTCTATTGCGTGTATATCGCACCTGACGAAGCAACAATTAGAGAACACGCTGAACAAGGCGGATTTCCTGCTAATCGTATTTCACAAATCAGAACCATGATTGATCCAACGACGGCGGAATAATCAAGTGTAGGTTGGGTTAGGCTAACGCTAACTCAACCTTCTATCTACGCTGCAATGGGTAGTAACCCCACATTACATCTTGAGGCTTTACCATGAACATCACACGACTCTTAGCCACTTTACTCAGTGCTTGCATTCTGACCCCAATAGTTGCTCAAGCCGAAATACTGGCAATGGTCAACTACGAAAGCAAACCAAAGCAAACGCCAAGACGCGAAGGTATCGCCATCATGGATGTTGATCCTGAATCAAAAAACTTTGGCAAAATCCTTAACGATATTCCGCTACCGCCCGATTTAGTAGCACACCATATTTTTTATAATAAAGATATGAGTAAAGCTTATATCACCTCTTTAGGTAACGGCGCGTTGCACGTTATGGATATGAAACACGTTCCGTATCGTCCGAAAAAAATTGATTTGCCTGATTGCCAAGTCAGTGAAGACTTTGCCTTTTCTGAAGACGGGCAACGCTGGTATCTCACCTGTATGGGGTCAAGTAATGTGATAGTGGGTGATGCAAAAACCGATGCGCAGATTCAGGTGATTGCAGCCAATGGTAAAGACACATTTATTCGTTATCCGCATGGTATCGGCTTAAATGAAGATATTGATCGCATCATAGTCACCAGCACGGTGCGTCCGTCAGATTTAGGTGATGCAGGCGAAACCGTCACTGTCATTGAAGCATCAAGCGGCAAGGTATTATCCACGCACAAATTATCCGATAAACCCTCGCCTTCGGGTTCATCACCCGTAGAAGCCGTCTTTTTACCACACGCCAAACCTGCAATGGCTTACATAAACACAATGTTTGGTGGCGCGTTATGGACAGCTATCTGGAACGAAACCAGCAAAGATTTTAGTTTTCAACAAGTGTTCGATTTCAGCACACTTCAACAAGGCGTACCGCTAGAAATTTATTTTAACGATAAACACGACCGCCTCTATGTCAGCACTGCCAATTCTGGTGCATTAAACATTTTCGACATTAGCGGCGATTTGAAATTAAAACCTAAACACTTAAAAACTATTCCCACCGCAGGCGGCGCACATCATATTGTGTTCTCACCCGATGAACATTATGCCATCGTCCAAAATAGTTTTCTAAATTTACCCAATATGGATGATGGTTCAATCAGCGTGATTGATTTACATAAACAAGAGAAAATAGCCAGTATCGACACCCTAAAGAATCAGGGTTTCAAGCCCAACTGCATCGTTATGATGCCGCAGTGGCATCATGATGATGCGCATTAAAAGATGATTTGGTGTGTTGACAACAGGGCTGTTGTCTACGCTATACCGCTACGCTTTCACGCGGGTAATTTTTAACACGATAGGCAGTTCTTTCAAGCGACGGATAATGTTGGCTAGATGGACACGATCTTTAACGGTTAGGGTGATTAAGTCAATACAGACGTGTACATCTTGATCAACCACGTTGACGTTTTCAATGTTGGAATCTAGTTCGGAAATGGTTGATGCGATGGTAGCGAGTGCGCCGCGTTGATTGAGTATGTCTAGGCGCAGTTCAGCAGGAAAATCGCCAACGACATCTGCACTCCATTCTACATCTAACCAGTTGGTGTGTTTTTTGCGGAGAATGGTGCGATTACGGCAGGCATGATGATGTACCACGATGCCTTTGCCTGGATTAAAGAAGCCGATAATAGAATCGCCAGGGATAGGTCTACAACATTTGGCAAGAGTAATGACCATGCCTTCCGTGCCTTTGATGATGAGCGGATTTTTTTGAATTTTATCGTTCTCGGTGTCGTTAAGTTTAACGTTAGCACTGACATCATCTTGTTCCAATCGTTTGGCGATGAGGAATGGCATCTTGTTACCTAAGCCGATGTCTTCGAGCAATTCATTTAATGAGCGCGTTTGAGTCGATTTAAGTAAGGCTTGTAGACGTGACCCTTCAATGTTATCAAGCTGTAACTGCATGGCTTGCAATTCTTTTTCTAACAGCCTGCGTCCTAAGTTGATAGCTTCTTGTTGTTTAAAGTTTTTCAAAAAATTGCGAATACTGGAACGGGCTTTGACGGTGGTCACATAATTGAGCCACAGTGGGTTAGGTCTTGCCCACGGCGCTGTAATTACTTCAACTGTCACGCCGTTTTCTAGTTTAGTTTGTAACGGGACTAGCTGTTTGTCTATCATGGCAGAAATGCACGAGTTACCGACATCGGTATGCACGGCATAGGCAAAATCGACAATGGTCGCGCCTCTGGCGATTTTGATAATTTTACCTTTGGGCGTGAAAACAAACACTTCTTGAGGAAATAAATCGACTTTTAAATTATCAATAAATTCTAGCGAATCGCCTGCTGATTTTTGAATTTCTAGTAAATCTCTTAGCCATTCATTGGCACGCGCTTGAATTTTTTCGGCTTTACCGCTGTTATCAGATTTATATAACCAATGCGCCGCAATGCCCGATTCTGACATGTGGTGCATTTCGTGGGTTCTGATTTGTATTTCAATCGGTTGCCCATAAGGACCAATCAGCAAGGTATGTAACGATTGATAGCCATTGGCTTTAGGTAGAGCAATATAATCTTTAAAGCGACCAGGAATTGGTTTGTATAGATTATGTACTGCACCTAACACGCGGTAGCAGCTATCAACATTGTCACAGAAAATACGAAACGCATAGACATCAAATACTGCCGAAAGCGATAGTTTTTTGAGGTGCATTTTTTGATAAATGCTGTAAATGTGTTTTTCCCGTCCTAATACATTGCAAGGCAGATTAGCTTGTTCTAAGCGGTTTTTTATTGAACTTTCAATAGTATCAATAATCTTTCGGCGGTTGCCCCGCGCTTTTTTAAGTGCGTTGCTGATGACTTTATAGCGATAGGGATACATTGCCTCAAAGCCTAAGGCTTCTAGTTGATGGCGAATGTGGTTCATGCCTAAGCGGTTGGCAATTGGCGCGTAAATGTCTAAGGTTTCACGCGCAATACGGCGTTTTTTTTCAGGTGGCATTGCACCTAACGTGCGCATATTGTGCAGTCGGTCAGCGAGTTTAACTAAAATAACGCGCAAATCTTTACCCATTGCCAGAAACATTTTCCGTACATTTTCGGCTTGGGCTTCGGCTTGGGAGCGGTTGGCAATTTTGGTTAGTTTGGTGACACCGTCAACCAGTTCGGCAACTTCTACGCCGAACTGATTAGCCAGTTCTTGTTTGCTGACGTGGCAATCTTCAATAACATCATGCAGTATGGCTGCCATAATGCCCCGTGCATCCATGTGCATTTCAGCCAGTATGATGGCAACCGACAGCGGGTGGCAAATATAGGCTTCGCCGCTTTTACGAAATTGTCCTGCGTGTGCTAACGCGCCAAATTGATAAGCGCGAACACAATCATCAATTTGATTTTGATCTAAATAGCCAGATAAGTCCTGACACAAACGCGCAATTAAGGCATCTTCAGGGCGTTGCAGTGCAGGCGTATCGGGCGTATCCATTGTGTTGAATGATTAAAACAGGGGGTTGTAATCATGCACTTCACCAACACGGTGTAATGCGTTGATGTTTTCGGTGGTGACATGACCTGCGGCAATTTCGCGTAATGCCAATACGGTGTCTTTATCTTTGCCGCGTGGCAAAAATTCAGTTGCACCGTGACTTAATTGCCGCGCTCTGGTACTGGCTAATAATACCAGTTTGAAACGGTTTTCTACGTTTTCTAAACAATCTTCTATGGTGACTCTGGCCATTTTTTTAAACCTTATTGGGTGATTGAATTGTAGGTTGGGTTAGGCGATAGCCGTAACCCAACTTATCGATTGTTGGGTTACGCTATCGCTAACCCAACCTACATTATTAATTAACTGCGTGATTTTAACACAGCCACCGCAGGTAATTCTTTTCCTTCAAGAAATTCAAGGAATGCGCCGCCGCCTGTTGATGTGTAAGACACTTGATCGTTAATGCCGTATTTATCAATTGCGGCTAAGGTATCACCACCGCCCGCAATGGAAAACGCGCTGCTTTCAGCAATCGCAGTAGATAACGCTTGTGTACCGTGGCTGAACTGTTCGATTTCAAACACACCAACAGGACCATTCCACACAATAGTACCTGCTGATTTTAAAATTTCAGCATATTGTTTAGCAGTATCAGGACCAATATCCATAATTAAATCATCGGCTTCAACGTCAGCCACTTGTTTAATGGTAGCAACCGCTGTTTCAGAAAATTCTTTCGCACACACTACGTCAGTTGGAATGGGAATGTCTGAACCTGCGGCTTTGGCTTGCGCGATTAAGCGTTGTGCTTCTGGAATTAAATCAGGTTCGTACAGTGATTTACCGACAGGAAAACCAGCGGCAGCAATAAAGGTATTAGCAATACCACCGCCAACAATCAGTTGATCAACTTTTTGTGATAAAGATTCCAATACCGTTAATTTAGTCGATACTTTTGAACCGCCAACGATAGCAATTAATGGTTTAGTTGGGGTTTCTAACGCTTTGCCCAGTGCATCCAATTCGTTACCTAATAATGGGCCTGCACAAGCGATAGTGGCGAATTTTGCCACGCTGTGCGTTGAAGCTTGCGCTCTGTGTGCTGTGCCGAAGGCATCCATCACGAATACGTCACATAAGGCTGCCATTTTTTTGCCCAGTTCGTCGTTGTTTTTGCCTTCACCCGCGTTAAAACGCACGTTTTCACACAGTACCACTTCACCTGCACTGATAGTCACGCCATCAATCCAGTCTTTCTCTAAACGGACAGGTTTATCCAATAATAAAGCCAAACGGTCAGCGACAGGTTTTAAAGACGAGGCTTCGTCATAAACGCCTTCTTCAGGACGACCTAAATGCGACATCACCATCACCGCCGCGCCTTTTTCTAACGCGAGTTTAATGGTTGGCACGCTGGCTTGAATACGAATATCGCTGGTGACGCTGCCATTTTTAACAGGCACGTTTAAATCTTGACGGATAAGGACGCGTTTACCTGCTAAATCTAAATCAGCCATTCTTTGAATCGACATATATTTTCTCTCTCTGTGGTGATGGTTTCAGACTTTTCAGGTTTTAAAAACCTGAAAGGTCTTGCGTGTTGTTGTGGGAAATTCTAATTTTCGCGCCATTTAATCGAGCAACCCATGCTAGGAATTTGCTCTGCGGGTCCAAAGCCTATGTCGCTAATCTGCTTCATGGCGAGAAATAAGTCGCGTATTGTATCAGTTGGGGCAGTTTCTTTGCGACTGGCATCTAAACGCCCGCGATATTGCAGTTCAAAATTAGCATTATAGCCAAAAAAATCAGGCGTACAGACCGCGCCATAAGCTTTCGCCACTGCTTGTGTATCATCTAATAAATAGGGAAACGGGTAATCAAACTGTTGTGCGATACGCTGCATATTGTCGTAAGAATCTTCTGGATAGTCAGTCGGATCATTAGACATAATTGCCACCGAATTAATACCCAAAGTTTTTAATTCGCGCGTGTCACGCAATATCCTGTCATGTATCGCTTTAACATAAGGGCAATGCTGACAGATGAACATCACCAACAAGCCTTTTTCGCCCATACATTGCGCCAGCGTCCAACGTTGCCCATCCACACCCAGTAAATCAAAGTCAGGGGCGGGTTTGCCAAAATCACATACGGGGGTTTCTAGTAATGCCATAACGACCTCTCATTAATAATAAAATTAAACCTGCTTAGATTATTTCATGCCAAAATAGTGAGAGTATTCTAGGAACTAAGTCAGGAAATTATGAAAATTGCTATTTTATCGCGTAACGCTAAATTGTATTCAACGACGCGGTTGGTTGAAGCAGCTCAAGCACGCGGTCATGAAGTACGCGTGTTGGACGTGTTACGTTGTTATATGAATATTACCTCGCATAACCCTTCTATTCATTATCGAGGTGAAGATTTAGTTGGCTTTGATGCGGTTATACCGCGAATCGGTGCATCCGTCACGTTTTACGGCACCGCCGTGTTGCGTCAATTTGAAATGATGAATGTGTTTCCGTTAAATGAATCGGTGGGTATTTCACGATCTAGGGACAAATTACGCTCAATTCAACTGTTGGCAAGAAAAGGCATAGGCTTACCTGTGACAGGTTTTGCCAATAATCCCGATGATATTGAAGATTTAATTGCCCAAGTCGGCGGTGCGCCGTTAGTGATTAAATTATTACAAGGCACACAAGGCATCGGTGTGGTATTAGCAGAAACCCATAATGCCGCTGAAAGTGTGATTCAAGCCTTTATGGGCTTAAAAGCCAATATCATGGTGCAAGAATTTATTAAAGAAGCAGGTGGTAGTGATATTCGGTGTTTTGTAGTCGGTGATAAAGTGGTTGCTGCTATGAAACGACAAGCTGCCGCAGGTGAGTTTCGTTCTAATTTACATCGTGGTGGCTCAGCTAGTTTAATTCGCTTAACGCCCGAAGAACGCTCGACAGCGGTACGCGCGGCAAAAATTATGGGCTTAAATGTGTGTGGCGTGGATATGCTTCGTTCTAATCATGGTCCTGTTATTATGGAAGTCAATTCGTCACCAGGTTTAAAAGGCATTGAAGAAGCCAGCGGTAAAGACATTGCCGACTTGATGATTCAATTTATTGAAAAACGTTTTGAGACACTGGAAACAGCAAAAGACAAATCACCAACTCGCACCCGTACGCGGGGTAAAGGATAAGAGTAATTAATGAACATCACCCCTGATATGATTGACTACATAGGCTACATAGCTGCTTTCTTCACCACTGCTTCATTTTTACCTCAAGCCATTCTTACCATAAAAACTAAAGATACACAGTCGTTATCGCTTGGTATGTACACGCTATTTACACTGGGTGTATTTGGCTGGCTTGTTTATGGGATTTGTATCGCTAATAAAGCCATCATCGTTGCTAATGTCATCACTTTTATATTAGCGGCATCCATACTGATTTTTAAAATATACAACGTGCTTACTAACAAAGAATAACGTTCAACTGGAGAACACAGATGGCAAACAAAATAACCCTAACGCAGTTCATTATTGAACAACAACGTGGATTACCCGATGCCTCAGGTACGTTTACTATGCTGCTGAATAATATCGTGATGGCGTGCAAAGAAATCTCCCATCTCGTTAATCGTGGTGATTTAGTCGGCGTGTTAGGCAGTGCTGAATCCGAAAATGTCCAAGGTGAAGTGCAGAAAAAACTCGACATTATCACTAACGATATTATGGTCAACGCGCTGAATTGGACGGGGCATTTAGCGGGTATGGCATCGGAAGAAATGGATGACATTATTCAGATTCCCGACCAATACCCTAAAGGTAAATATCTGGCGTTATTTGATCCATTGGATGGTTCGTCCAATATTGATGTCAACATGACGGTGGGGACAATTTTTTCTATTTTGCGCTGTCGTGAAGGCGTTGCGCCTGCCGAAGAAGATTTTTTACGCAAAGGCGCAGAACAAGTGTGCGCAGGTTTCGTACTTTATGGACCATCCACCATGATGGTCTTAACAACAGGGCATGGTGTAAATGGTTTTACGCTAGACCAAGATATTGGTGAATTTATTTTGACCCATCCCGCTATAAAAATCCCCGAAGACACCAGCGAATTCGCTATTAATATGTCCAACCAACGCTTTTGGGAAGAGCCTGTACAACGTTATATCGCCGAATGTTTACAAGGCACAGAAGGTGTGCGTGAAAAAAACTTTAATATGCGCTGGATAGCATCATTAGTCGCGGAAGTGTATCGAATCCTAACGCGTGGCGGCGTGTTTATGTATCCCTTAGATACCCGCGACCCCAGCAAAACAGGTAGATTACGCCTCATGTATGAAGCCAATCCGATGGCATTTATCATTGAACAAGCAGGTGGCGCGTGTTCAACAGGACGCGAACGCATATTGGATATTAAACCGACAGGCATACATCAACGCGTGCCTTTGGTGTTAGGTTCTAAAAATGAAGTGGAACGGATAGTCGCGTATCATCAACAGGTTTGATTTTTGTTGTGGTGATATTTACATCATCCAGAGAATAAAATGCGTCGATTATTTTTTGCCCTATGGCCTGATGACAATATACGACAAGCACTACAAGAAATCAGTGGCGCATTACCACTTTCATTTCGACAACGAATACGCGCTGAAAACTGGCATATAACTCTTGCGTTCATCGGCAATGTTGACGAGGCGTTAGTGCCGAAAATTATCAATGTTGCCACGACAATCAAAATGCCCGTCATTACCTTAGTGTTTGACCAACTGGCGTATTGGCAAGGCGCGGGGGTATTGTGCTTAACTTGCTCACAACCAGACTTAGCGGCAGAAAATTTAGTGACGCAGTTATCAATGCCGCTTACCGCGTTAGATATAAAACTCGATACTCGTCCGTATTGTCCTCATATAACACTTGCCCGTCATATTCGTAATCAACCCAATGTGGATTTCAATCCGATTATCTGGACTGCTAATCAGTTCACGTTGGTGGAATCGCTTAATTCCTCCCTAGGTGTTCTTTATCGACCATTACAATATTGGCAATTGGCGAGTCAACCTTTGTAAGGTGGGCAGATTTTTTGCCCACCTGATTGCTTAAGTTGTAACCTTACTGTTGGGTTTTCTCTATCGTTTCGCGCTGCTCGGCAGCAGAATCCAGAATGGCTTGATTAATTTGTTTAGAATCATCTAATGTTTTTTGGGCAGCATTGATACTGATAGTTTCGGTTTTTATTACCTCAGCGGCAGCAGATTTTGCAGGTTCTGGCGAGCTTTCTTCTTTACTACACGCTGTGCTAGTTGCGAGTATTAGAATTGTTATAAGTGGCGTTATTAATTTCATGGGTTGATCTACTAGGGTAATTGATTTACTTCAGATGCTTTTTCGTAATCGACACCAACGCTGACAATAAAGCTGGTGGCTTCTTCAATGTCCATTGTCGATTTTACAACTTTTGATTTATCAACAATCACGGTAAAACCAGAGGTAGGATTGGGTGAAGTCGGAATGAAAAGAATATATTTGTTATCTTGGCGGTTGGTGACATAAGCGGGTACCCAAACACCTTCTTTTGGATATTCAACGTAAACCACTTCTTTAGCAATCGCTTGGTCATGTGACAAAAACATATTGATAACTTTTTTGGTCACGCGGTAAATGGTGTTCAATAAGGGAATTCTATCAATGATAAAATCAAAAGTTTTAATAATCCACGAGCCACCTTTTTGAACGATGGTACGACCTATTGACACTAAAAGGGCAAAACTAATGATAAATACGATTGCGGTGTACACATAACTGTCCGCAAAAACATAAACCATTTCAAATAAATTGGACACCATGGCTTTCACAAAAATGATAATTTGCAACACGATAACGATAGGAATAATTGCAAAAACGCCGATGAGGAAATAATTTAAGAACTTTTTGACTAATTCGGGCATGTTCTTCTCCGCTGTTTAATTAGGAGGTTAAAGTGTTTAAGTAAACCATTTTAGTAGGGTATCTATTGACAACCTTACCGCTAAGAATTGTGCAGTTTACAGGGACTTAAGTCTACAAAATTTAAACGTGTTACCTTGTTTATTGCCATAAATATCACTATGTCATGTTAAGCAAAGTGCAAATACACGGGGTTTTATCTGTCACTCAAGGCTTAGACAGTATATAATCGCCCACCTTTTCAATCATTTACTAAATTCACACTGGAAAAAAAGCATGTTGGGTAAACTGGTTAAGCTTGTTGTAGGAAGCCGTAACGATAGGCTGATTAAAAAGAAAATGAAGCTGGTCAAACAGGTCAATGCCTTGGCTTCTGAATATGAAAAACTATCTGATGCGGCACTCGCAGCAAAAACACAGGAGTTTCGCGCTCGCCTAGCACAAGGCGAAACGTTAGATGACTTAATTCCCGATGCGTTTGCAGCCGTGAGAGAAGCCTCTACACGGGTGTTCGGTATGCGTCATTTTGACGTGCAGTTAATTGGCGGCATGATTTTACATGATGGCAAAATTTCTGAAATGAAAACAGGCGAAGGTAAGACCTTAATGGCAACCTTAGCGGCTTATTTAAATGCCTTGCCTGAACGTGGTGTGCATGTAGTAACGGTCAATGATTATTTAGCCAAGCGTGACTCAGAATGGATGGGGCGTTTGTATGAGTTTATGGGTCTGAGTACAGGCGTTATTCTCAGTCATATGGATAAAAGTGAACGTCGTAAAGCGTATGCGGCAGATATTACTTACGGAACCAACAACGAATTTGGTTTTGATTATCTGCGCGACAATATGGAATACACATTGGAACAAAAAGTCCAACGTGATTTAAGTTTTGCTATCGTCGATGAAGTCGATTCGATTCTGATTGACGAAGCCAGAACACCGCTGATTATTTCTGGTCCTACCGAAGAAAGTACCGAAGTTTATATTAAAGCCAATGCCATTATTCCGTTTTTGACCAAACAAGAAAAAGAAAACGATAAAGAAGGTAATACGGTCGGCGAAGTGGGTGATTTCATTATTGATGAAAAAGTTCGTCAAGCGTATTTAACCGAATCAGGTCACGAGCGCGTTGAACAACTCATGGTTGAACACGGCTTAATGGTTGAAGGCAGTAGCTTATATAGCGCGGCAAATATTCGTTTAATGCACTATTTGAATGCGTCATTACGCGCTCATGTATTATTCAAAAAAGATGTAGATTACATCGTTGCTAATAATGAAGTCATTATTGTTGATGAATTTACGGGGCGTATTATGCCAGGTCGTCGTTGGTCAGAAGGTTTGCATCAAGCCATCGAAGCCAAAGAAGGCGTGACTATCAATAATGAAAACCAAACACTCGCCTCTATTACCTTCCAAAATTATTTCCGTTTATACGAAAAACTATCAGGTATGACAGGTACAGCGGACACCGAAGCCTTTGAATTAAATTCAATTTATGGCTTGGAAGTTGTGATTATTCCAACGCATCGTCCGATGATTCGTAGAGACTTAGGCGATGTGATTTTCCTCACCACCGATGAAAAATATCAAGCTGTTGCCGAAGATATTAAAGAATGTGTGACACGCGGACAGCCTGTCTTAGTTGGTACTACCTCCATTGAAAACTCTGAACGCTTGTCTGCCTTGTTAAACAAACAGGGTGTTAAACATGAAGTGTTGAACGCTAAACAACATGAGCGCGAAGCCCATATTGTTGAACAAGCGGGTATGCCAGGTGCAGTAACCATTGCTACTAACATGGCAGGTCGAGGTACTGACATCGTGTTAGGGGGTAATTTAGAAGCTGAATTAAAAGCCCTAGGTGAAGAGGCGAGTGAAGAAGATAAAGCGCGGGTACGCGGCGCGTGGTTAGACAGACATAATAAAGTTCTGGCGAGTGGTGGCTTACACGTTATCGGCTCAGAACGTCATGAATCACGCCGTATCGACAACCAATTGAGAGGGCGTTCAGGTCGTCAAGGCGATCCTGGTTCAACCCGTTTCTACTTGTCACTACAAGATGATTTAATGCGTATTTTTGCATCCGAACGTGTGGCTGGTTTAATGCAAAAACTCGGCATGGGCAACGGCGAAGCTATTGAACATCCTTGGGTCACACGCTCGATTGAAAATGCCCAACGTAAAGTCGAAGCGCGTAACTTTGATGTGCGTAAAGAAATTCTGGCGTATGACGACGTGGCAAACGACCAACGTAAAGTGATTTACGCACAGCGCAATGAACTGATGGCAGCGACAGAAATTTCTGACATTATCAGTGCGATACGCGCCGATGTGGTCAATAACGTCATCACCCAATATATTCCACCTAAAACAATGGTTGAGCAATGGGACGTTAACGGCTTAGAGGAACATTTACTGCACGAATTCAATGTTGAAATTCCTGTGCAGAAAATGCTTGATGACAATCACAATTTATCAGAAGAAGGGCTGCGCCACCGTATTATTGATGCTCTTGAACAAAATCACCACGAAAAAGAACAACAAATTGCTGGTGGTAAATCCGTATTACAACATTTTGAAAAATCAGTGATGATGCAGGTGTTGGATAACAGTTGGAAAGAACATTTATTAGCGATGGATTATTTGCGTCAGGGTATTTATCTACGCGGCTACGCGCAAAAAGACCCCAAGCAAGAATACAAACGTGAAGCCTTTGAGATGTTCACCACGTTATTGGAAGACATCAAATATGAAGTCACCAACATCTTAGCCAAAGTACAAGTAAGCCAAGAAGAAGATGTACAAGCATTGGATGAGCAACAACAAGCACCCAGAGAAATGCACTTCGACCACGCGCCTGCTCCTACGTTAGATGCTTACGAGCAATCATTGTTAGAAACTGATAATGAGCAAGAAGACGAAATGGAACAACCCTTCGTTCGCGAAGGACAAAAGGTAGGACGTAACGACCCTTGCCCTTGTGGTTCAGGCAAGAAGTACAAGCAATGTCATGGTAGGTTAAGTCACGAGGCTTAAATAAAAAAAGGGAGCGTGAAGCTCCCTTTTTTGTTTTAGGATAATAGACTATATCTGTGATTGTAGATAATTTTGTAAACCAATGCGATCAATCAAACCGAGTTGTTGCTCTAACCAATGCGTATGATCATCTTCAGTATCTTTCAGCATAACTTGGAGAATTTCACGCGTTACATAATCCCGCTCTGATTCACAAAACGTCATCACTTCGCGTAACGCTGTCACCACCTGTAATTCCAAAGCTAGATCATTTTTCAACATTTCTTCCACTGTTTTGCCGATATGCAAAGCATCCCGCTTTGATAAATCAGGCGTGCCTTCCAAAAATAATATTCGTTTGATTAAGGCAGTAGCATGATTGGTTTCATCCTGCACTTCATGGGCAATACGTTCGTATAATTTGTTGAGCCCCCAATTTTCATACATTCTGGAATGAATGAAATACTGATCAATAGCGGTTAATTCACCCGCTAATAAAGTGTTTAAGTGTGCAATAAGTTGATGGTTGCCTTTCATAATTTGGATTCCTCTTTAGAAGTTCATATTTAAAACCAATAAGTTACTGACTAATAATAATTTTTCTCAAAAATCAGTTAATTACATTAAGTTATGCGCCAATATTAGTCAAATGATTCCATAATATTCCATCCGTGTTTTCTGGATTGCTTAGTTATCATTTTATATGGACTTGACTGTATCACTTGACGACTCAAATAATAATGATTATCATTTACAAAAATCCTGATTTAGGAAATTTTGATATGAAACATAACTTGGTACATATAGCGATTTCACTAGATGCTTTAGCATTACTCATTGAGAGTGGCTATATTCATGCGGTGGATTTTAGATGTCTGGATGCGAATTCAAAAAAAACGGTTTGGTGATTATTGTTATCAACATTGCAATCAGACACAAAAAAACAGTCTGAAAATTGAAGGAGAACCATGTATGTCTGATAACGATAGACAAAATCTATTATTGATTGCGATTGAACAGTTGAAAATTCACTATGAAGCTTTGCATTATCCATGTATCGCTCTGTTGATTGCGCAACACTATCATTCACTTTCTAATGCAGAAAGTGCTAAAGAACAACAAGAAGACTACGTTAACCATTCAAAATCATGGTTTATTTGTTACATAAGCAATCAAAGACATTCTCAAAAAATGCAAAATCATCTTCATGATTTTATTCAATTGCGCGAATTTAACGCATTAACACTGTAAAGGAAAAACCGTGGAACGACAGCTAATCAACAGCATAGCACCTAACGAAGAGAAAAATACCGATGATTTATCCTTCATAAAACTGCATTCAACACTTTGCTTTTTAATAACAAAGTTTCATTCCCACCAATGCCCTCAGCTCGCTCAATTTATCGTCAGACATATTTCTTTGCTGGTTGAACATCCAAACGTGACTGAGACAGAGAACTGTCGAACTTTATACTTACAACTGATGCAACAGTGGCAAGATATAACAGGCTCATTGTTAGAACAAAGAAAAAAGCTTGCTACGAATAGAAAAACACTGCATTAAAATGTAAAAAAGCGCGTTATGGCATTGTTCCAACGCTAAAGCGTTGGAACACCTCAGTGGACGCTCCAGCGTCTTTTTGTATTCTTTGCTGGGGTGTTGTCAGTCGGATTCCCACGCTGGAGCATGGGAACTATGTTGATGATATGTATTAAATGTTGGGGTTCGTACCTCACCCCAACTTACAAATCAAGAAGCCGCTAAGCCTGCAATGCTGTAGCCGCAATCCACATAAGTAATCTCGCCTGTAATGCCTGATGCTAAATCAGAACACATAAATGCCGCTGCGTTACCGACTTCTTCAATGCTGACATTGCGTTTTAATGGTGCGGTATCAGCCGCTTTGCTGAGCATGGCTTTAAAATCGTTAATGCCTGAGGCGGCAAGCGTTCTAATAGGTCCTGCGGAAATGGCATTAACGCGCGTGCCTTCTGCACCCAAAGCCACCGCCATATAACGCACATTGGCTTCTAAACTGGCTTTGGCAACACCCATG
>DFWO01000120.1 GCA_002380945.1 Methylococcaceae bacterium UBA4132
TATTTGGAACGTCATTTTGAGCCAAATCCGAACGATGAATTCAAGATGGAGCCACCATAAGACGCGTCGTTTAGCCGACGCGTATCCGGACTTCCAGTCCGTAACTCAAACCCACCAGCTTTTAGCTGGTGGTTGTTTAGTACCTTGTATTCTAACTTCTTTAGGTAATCACACCGCTTGTGAGCGACCGTTCTGAAAAAGTTTTGCGGTTGCCATGATGTGATATTCTCGAAAAGATAGATATTACATCTTGGGCTGTTTTAGTCACATATCAATGTACGGTAGTTTACTGTCTAAGGATTTCGTTAGGGATGAAAATCCACTTCTTTCGTTACAAGCTCAGCATAAGCGGCAATGTCATAAGGAGGATTTCCTCGCCGCGATAGTTCCTCTCTGGCAAGATCACGCTGAGTTTTGAATGAAAAGTTAAGATAGGCTATCTTCTCTCCATCATAATTATTATGAGTCTCTTTAATATGATCGAGATCACCTACTTCTAGCACATGATGCAAAATGTTCGTTGAGATGGAATCTTTCATATCAATAAAACGTTTAATTGCAGAAATAGATATGTCTGAATGACGTATATAGTTACACCCATAATATAATAGTGAACCATAGACCTCTCCAAATATTTCCATTAAATCGAATTTTTCGATTAAATCGAATTCCATCCCAAACAATAATGGCTGGTCTTTTGTTGGTTTACAGGTCTTTACTATATTATCTATCGCTAGTGTTAACTCACAGATAATCTTGTCATCATTCTTTTTAATTTTGCGGGTGATATGTAATGCCATTTTTAGCGCAGTTAGTTGTACCCCTGTTCCTCTGTTCAACTTAAAATTTGCGATATTAGCGAGAGCTGTCAAATCGGTCAATTTCTTGACTGCAGCTTTGCGTACATACTTGTTATTAGGGTTTTTGGCGGCTTCGACAAGGCTGGTTTGATCCATGAATTTTTCGACTTCAGCATTAGCCTGATAGGTTAATTTTTCAACTGCAGCTTTACGTATATCCTTGTCGCTATCATTTTTAGCGACTTTGGTCAGAATAGTCTGATTGGTCAACTTCTCGACTGCAACTTTGCGATCATGCTTGTTCCTAAATTCGGTGATTTTACCAAGAACAGCCTGAATTGCGATCTCACCAAGGATGATCTGATCGGTCAATCTTTCAACTGCAGCTACGCGCACGTCCCAGTTGCTATCATTTTTGGCGACTTCGGCGAGGCTATATTGATCAGTCAACTTATTAACTGCAGCGACGCGTATATCTACATCGCTATCGTTTCTGGCGATTGCGGCGATAATAGTCTGATCGGTTAATTTTTTGACGGCTGCCCAGTGTGCTGCATGTGTTTGGCTAATGCTAGCGGTTTTATCGACTTCGGCAAAGCTGTATATATAGACTGCATAGATGGCAGCACGGCGCACAGAATCGTTGCTATCATTTTTGGCAACTTCGGCAAGGATAGCTTGGTCGGTCAACTTCTCCACTGCAGCACGGCGCACAGAATCGTTGCTATCATTTTTGGCAACTTCGGCAAGGATAGCTTGATCGGTCAACTTCTCGACTGCAGTCCTGCGTACATCAAGATAGCTGGCTTTTTTAGCGATTTCAGCAAGGATAGCCTGATCTGTCAACCTCTCGACTGCAGCTTGCCCTCCACTCGCGTCACTATTGTTTTTGGCGATTTCTGCGAGGATAGTATGATCAGTCAACTTATTGGTTGCAGCTAGGCGAACATTTTTGTTGCTATCATTTTTGGCAACTTCGGCGAGGATAGCTTGATCGGTCAACTTCTCGACTGCAGCCCTGCGCACATCCCAGTGGCTATTGTTTTTGGCGACTTCGACGAGCATAGCCTGATCAGTCAATTTCTCAACTGCAACTTTGCGTATATAGTTGCCAGTGTTTTTGGCGACTTCGGCGAGTATAGCCTGATTGGTCAACTCCTTGACTACAGATAGACCTATTTCCGTATCGGTCAACTTCTTGATCGCAGCTAGTTGTACACTCTCATCCCTATCATTTTTAGCAACTTCGGCGAGGATAGCCTGATTGGTCAACTCCTTGATTACAGCTAGACCTATTTCCGTATCGGTCAATTTCTTGATCGCAGCTAGTTGCACATTCTCGTCTCTATCGTTTTTAGCAACTTCGGCGAGGATAGCCTGATCGGTCAATGTCTCGACTGTAGCCAGTCGGATATGAATATTTGAATGCTGCCACTTTGGGCGAAATAGATTAAGAAACCATAACATTTTAGTTGTCCCAACAGTTCGTGAAAGTATGTTCCAATAGTTAAATGCGACTGAAAAAATAAAAATAACTTCCTGTCATTCATCTTCTTTTTAAGTCTTAGTCATTAAAACAGAAAATAGGGTCAAACTCTATTATTTGGCATTGTTAATCAAGCAATGAGTATTATGTTTAGACCCCCATTTTAGTGGCACAACGTGTAACAACAAGAAAACTAGAATTTTCCGTTGCTAACATAGCGCGTTACCCTATTTAACGATACCATTGTCAACCTAGACAAAAACTCAATTTTTCAAAAGGACGCTATGAACAAACGATTATTAAGCTACCTGCTACTGTGTTTGCCTGTGGTGGCGAATAGCGAGGCAAGCAAAGTTTCTGAGCATATTTTAAAAAATGGCTTAAAAGTGCTGGTGAAAGAGGATCACCGTTCGCCTGTGGTGGTGTCGCAAGTGTGGTACAAAGTGGGTTCTAGTTATGAGCCTAACGGTATTACAGGCATTTCACACATGCTAGAACACATGATGTTTAAAGGCACGGATAAACATCCCGCAGGTGAGTTCTCCAAAATTATTGCTGAAAATGGCGGTGATGAGAATGCCTTTACAGGGCAGGACTATACGGCTTATTTTCAAACGATGGCGGCAGATAAATTGGCTGTGAGCTTTGAACTGGAAGCTGACCGTATGCGTGGTCTGCATTTGTTGCCCGATGAGTTGAAAAAAGAGCTGGAAGTGGTGACGGAAGAACGCCGTATGCGTACCGATGATAAGCCACAAGCAAAATTGGCTGAGTCTTTTAATGCCGTGGCTTATACCAGTAGCCCGTATAAACACCCTGTCATTGGTTGGCCGTCGGATATTGCCAATTATAAAGTAGAGGATTTACAAGCATGGTATCAGCAGTGGTATGCGCCGAATAATGCCACATTGGTGGTGGTTGGTGATGTGCAGACGCAAGCGGTGTTTGATTTGGCGGAAAAGTATTTTGCCGAACTGAAAACCAGCGATATTAAGCCGTTAAAACCACAGCCTGACATGGAACAGTTGGGTGTGCGGCGCATTACTGTTAAAGCTCCTGCGAAAATGCCTGTCATGGTGATGGGCTATAAAGTACCTAGTTTGAAAACTGCCCAATCAGAAGATGAAGCGTATGCTTTAGAAGTGTTAGCTGGTGTGTTGGACGGTGGTAATAGTGCAAGATTATCAACTGATTTGGTACGCGGTAAACAATTAGCGGTGTCCGCAGGTGCAAATTACGATTTAATAGGCAGATTAGATGGTTTATTTGAATTAGAATCCACGCCTGTAGAAGGCAAAAGTGTGGCTGATTTAGAAGCAGCGTTAAAAGCGGAAGTGACTAGGTTACAACAAACCTTAATCAGCGATGAAGAACTGCAACGTATTAAAGCGCAAGTGTTAGCCAGTGATGTTTATGAAAAAGACTCTAATTTTTATCAAGCCATGCAGTTAGGTTCTTTGGAAACTGTGAACTTACCGTGGCAAAAAGCTGATGAGTATGTCGCTAATATCAACAAAGTCACCGCTGAACAAGTGCGTGATGTGGCAAAAAAATATTTGATTGAAGACCATTTAACAGTGGGCTATCTCGATCCGCAAGCGATTAAACCCACAACCAGCAACGCCAAAGGAGCAAAATAATGGCTATTCGTTTATTAGGTTTACTGTTATTCGTGTTCAGTTCTGTGACGATGGCAGCAGCAAAAATTGATCACTGGCAAACGCCACAAGGTAGCCGCGTGTATTATGTCCGCACCGAAGGTTTGCCGATGGTAGATATTCAAGTAAGTTTTGATGCAGGCGCGGCGCGTGATGGTCAACAGTTTGGTGTTGCGGCATTAACAGCGGCGTTATTGGATACGGGGGCAGGGCAGTGGAACGCCGATGCGATTGCACAACGTTTTGAAAGTGTCGGTGCGTTGTTTGATGTCAGCGCGTCTACCGATATGGTGACATTATCATTACGCACGCTGACCGATAAAGCGTTATTCGATAAGTCGCTAGAAACCATGCAGACTATTTTAACGAAACCACGTTTTAATGCCGCCGATTTTAAACGGGAAAAAAATAGAACTCTTGCTGCTCTAAAGCAACAGGAAGAATCACCTGCTGCGGTAGGTGGTATCGCATTTAGTAAAGTGCTGTATGGTTCGCACCCTTATGGACATCAAACGGCGGGTGACATGAAAACCGTCGCCGCGCTTAAAGAGGCGGATTTAAAGCGTTTTTATCAAAACTATTATGTGGCAGCGAATGCTATCGTGGTCATCGTCGGTGACATACCCAAAGAGCAAGCCGAACAAACCGCGCTGTTATTAGTAAAAGACTTACCGACAGGCAAAAAACCTGACGCATTGCCCGATGTCGTTATTCCTACGCAAGCCACACAACAGCATATTGAATTTCCTTCTACACAAACTCATGTATTAGTTGGCTTACCTGTCACTTATCGTAAAGACCCTGATTATTATAATTTGTATGTTGGTAATCATATTTTGGGTGGTAGTGGCTTGGTATCTAAATTATTTGATGAAGTGCGTGAAAAACGTGGCTTGGCTTACAGTGCAAGTAGCTCCATGTCGCCGATGTTAAAACCTGGTCCTTTTACCGTCGGACTACAAACGCGTAACGATCAAACTCAACAAGCCTTGGAAGTGCTAAATAAAACCCTGAGCGATTTTGTCACGCAAGGTCCTACTGAAGCAGAACTCACAGCGGCTAAGAAAAATATTATCGGTGGCTTTGCTATGCGTTTTGATACCAATAAAAAACTGGCTAACTACGTCGGCATGATTGGTTTTTATGAAATGCCGTTGGATTATTTGGATACGTTTCAGAAAAAAGTTGAAGAAACCACGGTAGCGACTATTAGTGATGCCTTTAAACGTCGCGTTAATTTGAACGCCTTACAAACTGTGACCGTAGGCAAAACGGCAGAAAAAAGTGCAAAATAAACTTAGCATTATTGGCGGCAACTGGCGTAGCCGTAAAATTAGCTTTGAAGACGCAGAAGGCTTAAGACCGACACCTGCTAGAGTCCGTGAGACACTATTCAACTGGTTGCAATACGATATTCTCGATAGTCGCTGTCTGGATTTATACGCAGGCAGTGGTGCGTTGAGTTTTGAAGCGGCATCGCGTGGGGCAAAATCTGTGGTGCAAGTAGAAAATAACCCTGTTGCCTGTCGGCACTTAAAAGCCAACGCGCTGGCGTTGGGGGCTGAGCAAATAAAAATCGTGCAGTCGGAAGCGTTTCGTTATTTAGCATCCGATGCAGAAGTATTTGACCTCGTGTTTATTGACCCGCCTTTTCACCTCAACCTTGCGGCGCAAACCTGCCAATGGTTAGAAGATAAAGGCTGGCTAGCTGCTTATGCGAAAATTTATGTTGAAACGGAGAGTAAAGACGCTGTCACACATCAGGCTTTTCAACTGGAAAAACTGCCCGAAAACTGGCGATTATTGAAACAGAAAACGGCGGGGGAAGTGATGTATCACTTGTTTGAGCGCGTGGGGAATAATGTACCGATTTGATATTATCAACGCCTTAATCAAAAAATATGGCTATCAGCATTATTTAGAAATTGGCGTTGAAGCAGGTGAAACATTCACTAAAGTACAATGTGCCGTTAAACATGGCGTTGATCCTTTTTCGGTCAATGCCACTTTCCGCATTTCGTCAGATGAATTTTTTGCGAGAGCGAACGGTGATATTGAATATGCCCTTAGGCTTGGATAATTATCAGAGAGTGCTACCCTGTTACATGAGAAAACATAACTAAAGGAGAATTAAATGAATCTTACCGAACTTGCACAAAAACATGGCACTGATAAATGGGGAGAATATCACCGTTATACGCCCCTTTATGAAAAACACTTTACTCTCTTTAAAGACCAGCGGGTCTTGCTTTTGGAGATAGGTGTGGGAGGGTATGATCATCCCAATCAAGGTGGAAATAGCCTGAAAATGTGGGCGGATTGGTTTACCCATGAAGAGTCTATTTTTATAGGTATAGACATAAATGAAAAACACCTGAAATTTGATGATAAGAGAATTCGTGTGTATCAAGGAAACCAAATTGATGGTGACTTTTTGGAAGCGATATGGAAGCAATATGGTGATTTCGATATTATTGTTGATGATGGTAGCCATTATCCAATGCACGTCATCGAAACATTTAATATATTATTCAAAAAGCTTAAGGAAGGCGGGATTTATGTCATAGAAGACACTCAGACAAGTTACTGGAATGGACCGTGGAATCAGAATGTTCAACACAACGTAGATAATCCAACCTATTCTTACTTTAGAAATATACCAGACTGGATAAATTATCCAGAGATTCCAAATGGAATACCGCCAAATTACTTCGAGCTATATATTACAGGGGTTCATTTTTATCATAATCTTATAATGATAGAAAAGAATTTGAATCTTGTGCCAAGCATTATTGTTCCTTCAAAAATTAAACCGTTAAGCACCTAAAGGCGGCAGTTTTAACATTGGAACGGACTAAAATTTTTACTCTTTTTAGTCCATCAATACTCTGGACAGTTTTAACGAGCCACCGCGCCGAAGTTACAAATCTCTTCGTACAGTGGCGAGGATTTAAACAAACTCAGGTCAAGGGCAGAGTTTGAAAAAATACGTTCAATCAATAACGTATTGAAAAACCGTGTTTTCCAACTGCCAATAGAGATTGGTTTTCGGATAGGTGAGTTTTCCCTGTCCTGCCACTTTATCAAATTTAACGCGGCAAAACTGGCATTGAAATGACTATGCAAAGCCGCCTCTGAACGCGCCTGACAATCACACAAGCCCGTAAACTGTTTGGCATCGCGGAACAAAAACTCAATCTGAAAACGTGCCTTGTAATACCGATGTACGCTCAAAGCATCAAGCGCGGTGTCAGTTGAAAACAGCAGTGCATAAGATGAACCTTGCGCCGTTTTTCTGAGCAAATACACGATACGCACGTTGCGTTTTAAGTTCACACAGTTGACCACTGCTGTATAAATGCTCACATCGCCCTGTTTTTCCACGAATGTCAATTGGCTGACATCACCGATAATGACTTTACCCGCGTAAACTTTGCGTCTGCCTCTGGGCTTTTGCTCACCCGTAAACAAATGCCGCAGGTTGGCATCACACCGCAGTTTACCGACTTGATGATAACCTTTCTCAAGAATCGCTTCGGTTATCAATGCCTTCGTGTAGTAAGCATCGGTTGCAATATAACGTACACACTTAGGCAACCCATGACAATCCGCTTTAAAGTGCCGCACATAGTGATGAACACGGGTTTCGCCTTCTTTCGATTCGGGCGGTGTTTGCCAAGTGGAAACCGCGTAAGCCGTGTTGTAGCCAACATCGATCACTGCCAAGGTGGCGATTTCCAAACCTTTTTCCGCTTTGCCATGCTTGGCATCCCAAAACCTGCTTAAGCCGTACGTCTTAGTGCCGCTTTTGGTGATAAAACTACAGTCCAATGCGCCAATCAGTGTCTCAGCCTCACCTTCATATCTATTGACTTCATCAGGCGGCGAACCCATTAAAAAACTGCCTGATGCTATCCAGCGAAAACGTTGTGTGACTTTTTTAATGCTAAGGTCAACATAAACACCAAACTCATCTTCGCCAAACCGCACAGACCAAGCCCAATAACTGGTTTCTCCTTCTTGCCAAGGCACGGCGTATATTTCACTTTGCCATTCGATACTGGTGAATAAGCCATCCGCATTACGCCAAATATGGGTTGCCCAATCGGGTTTTGTAATCACTACTAATTCCAGCCGTTGAAAAAGCGTTTGTAGGGTCGCTATTTCACCGATGGACAGGGTGAATGCTTGTTGATCGTTTAGCACTTGCTGAGTGCCGTCCGCATTGACCAAAACAGGCGGCAATGCAGGGCGGGCGGGTTGTGAGTGTGGCAATCGCCAGAATTGTGTCATTATGTCCTTCGACAAGTTCAGGACGAACGCTGCTAATGGGCAATGTTTCCTTAGCTTCTATCCGTTTACAACTAAATTGCCCTTGTCCACCTGTTTGAACGATGTGCCATTGTACTTGCTGTTGTTTCGCGCTGGGTTCTACTATCTGCGACCGTTTCTTACAGACAAATCCCTAAACCGCCTTGTTTTATGTCGGGATGATTCCAAATCTGGCTTTCTAATTCACTGCCGCTCCAGTTGAGTTCTTTGCGTAAACAGCTTAATAGCCCTATATCAATCAACGGCGACGATGATAACAGGGCTAAAATTTCCTGCATTTTTTCCGCTGTTGTGTCAGTCAGTTTAAAACCTTTGCGATGTGGATGACATGGCAGGTTATAGCGGTCATTCAATGGATTAGGTTTAGCCAGTCGACATAATGGTAAATGCGTAGTTAAGCTTGCCACATGGCTTAGCGTCAATATCGGGGCAGTGCGGTTTTGTAGGTGTTTCAGCAAACGTTGCTAACGCACTCGCGCCGCAATATGGTCATCGCCGCTACCCTAGAGCGTGTTTTAAAAGTTCTACAAAAGTGCAAAATAGGAGTTTTTGCTCTTGATTTAAGATGAAAAAGCGAACAGCGTGAGTCAAGCGATACCGGACAGAATTGAGCGATAAGAAATGGAAGCGGCTGAAATTACTACTGCCAGAGGGATTAGCTGGTGGTCGATCAAGAAAGGTGAGGTTAGGCAGGGTAGTGAATGGTGTGTTATACATAGTCTGAAGCGGGTACGGGTGTTGGTTACTGCCGCATGATAGATTTCCTATGTGGCAGACGGTATATGGCTACTATCGAGCGTGGACGAAACAAGGTCTATGGGAACGAATTCATGATACATTGCGAGCGCAGGTGAGGCGTAAGGCGGGGCGGCACAAACACCCAACGGCAGGGATGATAGCCAAAGCGTCAAAACGACGGCGTTATCAGGGGAAAAAGGCTTTGATGCCGCCAAGATAATACAAGGGCAAACGCCACTTTTAGTTGATACACTTGGATTGATTATGGTCGTTGTGGTCACGGTGGCGAATGTACCCGAAAGAGAGGGCGTGCGGATGATACTCGCCTCACTCACGGGAAGCTGTAAAAAGATACGCCACGTCTGGGTAGATGGTGGCTTACCGAGGTAAAGACTTTTCGGCTTGGATTCTTGCGCGTTTTCGGATTGTTTGGGATGTTGTATTACGGTCTGATACGGTAAAGCACCGTAAACTCTGCTTGATGTACCTTTATCCAAGCGTACTTCACGCGCAATCCTTCGCGAAGTAC
>DFWO01000022.1 GCA_002380945.1 Methylococcaceae bacterium UBA4132
GTACGAAAACTTTGCGACAGAACCTCATAAAATACCCTGAAATGATGAGTTTGCGAAAGTCCTAATAAAGAAAAAAGTAATCAAAAAATGAGCTTAAAAAATCATTTTTTCAATCAAAACAGGTTGAGATAGTTGTCGCTGGACATCTGCTCTGGCTATTCACCGCTATGGTTTTTTTGGTTCTGGGTTTGACGAAGTGCTTGAAGTAATGTCACAGTGATACGTTGGTTTACTGAGGTTAAATCATGGAATGTCTGGCGTAATTGAATTGCTTCGTCAGAAAAGTCTTTGCTGAAATTTGCTTGAAACTCATTAGGTAAAGAGGCGGGATTCTCAAGCCCTTCAGCGGCAGCGCACAGCGATGACATTGTTGTGTTCAGTGCTGTAGCGATGTTTTCGAGCAGTTGCAGAGAGGGTATTCTGGTTTTGCGTTCTATACGCGATAAATAACCCGCATCGGTACCTGCTGCAAATGCCACATCTTCTTGAGTCATATTGCGCTCTTTTCGGAGCGCACAAATCACCTGTCCAATTCTCATGGGCAAATTGTCTACCTTAACTTGCCTCATAGACAAAGTCCAGCAGACAGGTGATAATTTAAAATTGCCTAATAGACAAAATTTAAATCAACAATGGCTAATAATAAAGCAAGATCAATCCATATATTTTTACTTGATGGGGACCCTGACGGAGTTCGTATGGCACAGATAACCATGTCCACCATTCAAGCAATTTCATTTCGACGGAGCCAATTTGCTCGGGTCAAAAATGAATTTAAAGAAATAAGCCGTCCAGGTGTCTACTTGTTGTTAGGCACAAACCCTGATGATCCTGATGGTAAAATTGCCTATATTGGGGAGTCCGAGGATGTCGCTGCGCGTTTAAAAGTTCACAACAGTAACCAACATAAAACTAAATTAGAATTTTGGACCGACACTATTGCACTTGTTAGCAAGGATGAAAATTTAACAAAATCTCATGCCAGATATGTTGAAGCGATATTAATCAAAGCCGCAGGTGAAAATAGTCGATGGAAACTGATCAACGGTCAAAAACCACTTGAAGCAGGTAAGTTGCCCAAGCCTGATGAGGCGGCAATGGACGAATTTATAGAGCAATCAAAAATCTTAACAGGTGCATTAGGCTGGGATTTATTTAAATCTATAGCAGGCCACCATTTTCCAGCACAGACCAATTCTATCGAACCCATGAATACTGAAACTCTGGATAGCCCAGAATTCTCTTTTTCAGGTGCCGGTTTTTCTGCCAAAGCAATTGTTTCTGGTGCAACGGGTAATTGGATCATAAAAGAAGGATCAATAGCCAAACTTGAAGTTGCGAATACGATTCCAAAAGGTGCTAAAAAATTCCGCGATCAACTTTTAACTGATGGTATTTTAATTAAAAAAACAGATGGCTTGGTATTTTCAAAAGATTGTTCATTCGCGTCACCATCGGTATCAGCATCTATTGTCTGTGGATCAGCTATAAATGGTCGTACAGCTTGGAAACTGGCATCTAACAAACCCTATACGGATTGGGAGACTGAACAGATCGCTGCTACTAGTACAAGTGAAGAACAAGAAGAACACGATTTAACCGATGTAAGTAGTGCTTTGGATGACTTAGCTTTAGAAAATTGAATCTCACTATACTGCACTTAACTAAAGCACTTCTTCAGTAGACTATTTGATCCAGCCGCTTGCTTCGAGCCATTCGTGACACGAGGATAACTACTAATCCAATCAGTTATCCGAGAATCCTATGGCCGACTCCTTAAATGAAGTTTCTGACAATCATTTCAATTCAATTGAACAGCCTCTTAGCCGAGAGGCATTGCTTGCAAAAGCAGTAACCCGCCCAAACTTACTCGCAGCAAATACCATCACCCACTTCAATCAAGTCTTAGGGAATGTCGGACTGATGGAAATGGCTGCTGAATTGAACGAACAAATCAGCCGTGTACAAAATGGCGATCTGGGACGTGCGGAAGAAACGTTGGCAGCACAGGTCATTGTTTTGGATACCCTGTTCAATACGCTGGCTGTCAAATCCCTACAGGCACCAGGTCTGGACATGCAAGCCGTTGTCCTTAAGCTGGCTCTACAAGCGCAACGGCAATGCTGCCAGACTTACGAAACCCTTTCTGCCATTAAAAACCCACCGACTGTCACGGTTGTTCGTCAAACCAATATCGGCCAGGCGGTTCAGGTAAATAATAGTGCTACTGACGAAAATCAAAAATCACATTTGGAAAACGAACTATTGGAGAACACGCATGGCGAACGGTTGGACATTGGAGCGCAGATTACGCCAATCGCAGTTAATCAAGACCTGGAAACCATGGCAAAGCTCGACAGGTCCGAAGACTAAAGCTGGCAAGCTCGTCTCTTCACACAACGCCGATCAGGGCTTAGAATGGTCAGCATTGCGTACATTGCGCACTTTACTGAAAACACAAAGAAAATTAACTGTGGTTACTTCGGGCAAAACTAACAACCATTATGGCTAATGACTTAATGGCTGGGTGTTGAGGGCAGTACTATCAACTGGGCTTATCGTAACCAGTGGATGATCGGGCAACGGGTACTGCTGAATGGCACAATAAATGGTGATGTTATAATGCTTTTATGCTCAATAATCACACCATGTATTGGTAAATACTAAGTATTTTTTAGAAAGTAAATCTCGCTACTGGAGAGTTTTTTGGTTTTAGAATCAGCTATTCAGCCTGAAACCCTGCGGACTTATGCAGAGACGGACTATCGTGTTGATGCCGATCAGTCCTTTGTGTTGCGAATTGCCGAGTACAATGCGTCTCTAGGTGATTTATTTAAAGCTAATAGAGTCGAATCTTGCGTTTTTATTACAGCGTTTAACCCCTACGGACAGCTATTAAGCGATTCAGCCAATGCGCAGCGTCATGCTGAATTGGCTAATGAATTGAAATACAGTACGCTGAAACATTTCCCTGCTGAAGGCAAACATCCCACTGGTCATTGGTCTGCCGAGCTTAGCTATCTGGTGTTGGGATTATCACTTGAAGAAGCTTCTCAGCTTGGCAAAAAATACGAACAAAATGCTATCGTCTGGTGCGGCGTAGATTTAGTGCCTCGATTGGTAGTACTAAGGTAATGTTGCTAAATCAGTTCACCCAAAAAAAACAAGCGATCTGGACTATTTTCATGTGTAAAGCCAAGGCAATCAGTTCTTCAATGAGTATCTTTCATGTGTTGTAATTATAGCCACTAACAAACAAGCTCATCAATCATCGAACACGGAAAGATTTCTAGTGCTCATCCAATTTAGCATCAACTCTTTTTCTTCAGCCGTATAGCGTTTGCCACACTCAACGCCCACGCCACTACACGCCTGTTTAATTAACTGATTCGCCAGGCATGCCTGAATATTAAATTTCTGCCGAACAGTTTCTTGAAAACTGCGTAGCTTGCCAACAGTAGTGATGGCATTTGAACTGGTCAAAAAATCATCCACTTCATTCCTGATGTAAGTCAGTAGTAAAAGCGGATTATTCATGCCATGAGTATCATCAGTGCTCGAAAGAATGTCCAGCGTCTCAGTGATGCCGAATGTAGCAACCGCTTCTCTTAAGGTTGTAATTGATGACACTATTTGCGCCAACGCTGAACACAGGGTATTTTTATTTTTACACTCGACCTGAATATCCTCATTTTGCTGCTTAAGCTCAATACCAGCATTAAACTGCTGTTGTTCCTGCTCTGGTAATACTCCAGCATATCCATCTTGACTGCGTTGTTTTAGTACTTCCTGCTTTGCTGTGTTCGCCTTATTACGCTGTTTCGCTAACGTCTTTTGATATTCAACATTGATGGACGTTTCGCCTGCTTCTATCCGCTCAATAATCTTGGGATTGTCTTTTTTGATTTTACGCAACTTACCGACCTGACCTTTACTGGCTCCAGTCGATTTTAAAGCCTCGGATAAGGTCACCTTCTCATTGGTGAGAACCTGACGTTCGCCATCTTTTAAATTTGCTACTTTATCAGCCAGTATTGCTTTTTGATCCAGTGTAAGATTTCGCCGTTGATGCTTGGATATAACAAAATCAAGTGCTGATCCGTTATAGCCAAGTGATTCAAATTGAATGTAGCTGGGCTTTATTTCTAGCTCTTCACAAATGTTATAGCGGTGCCGCCCATCCAGAATAGAGTCGTCATAAACCACAACCAGCTCCAACAACCCGTGTTCTTTTATATCGGCTTTGAGCGTTTGAAACTCATCATCCATCATTCGCGGTAACAGTGCACAATACTTATGCGGCTTCATTTTTTACCTCCAAGGTCAATTTTGCCGCCATGGTCAGTTTTTCAATCAGGATTGCCCCAACTTCTGAAAACGCATCAATAACAACCTGCTGTGGTAATGCGGCAATATCAATCTCCCCGATTCGTAATTGCTCTATAAAGCGTTTATGCGCTATGCCATTCAATTGGGAGTGTTTACCGATAATGTCTCGCAACGTCAGAATATTATTAACGCCGCCCTTTACTTTCTCAGATGCCAACCAGCCACCTTTAAAAGCAATCTGAAGCAACTTATCGGAAACATAGCGACTGACTGGTTCTTGAATGTCCTTCGTGCCATTTTGGTTATAAGGCTTCTTGGTTTCCAGGTACTCGGTAAATTGCTGGCATGCTTGCGCCAGCTGTTGCGGGTGACTGAAGGCAATATCTGGCTGAACTATGAATTTAGCCCAATGCGAAGCTATCGACTTTACCGATACATCACTGCCTTCAAAATAGTCGCCTGTTGCTTGACTTAATCGATCCAAAGCCGACAACTCAGACTGCTCAATGGCTCTTGCCCGCTCAATGTCTTTAATGAGCGTTTCATTAGGTATTAATATTGTCAGTTCATTCATTAAGTAAATCTCCTAATAACCTGTATAGGTATGGCTGTAACAGTAGTACATGCCCTCTAGCCGAACGGGGTAGGTATAATTGCCCCCGCTACAGCCCGCTATAATCAAGCCCCCCGTTCGCTGACAAAACCAGTCAAGGGTATAAAAAGGCTTAGGTGTTCGGTGACAGTAACAATGCTGGTTTCGTGACCGAACAATGACTTCAATTTTCAGGTGTCCAGTTTTTCCATTCATTCGTCGGTTCCTGGTTTAAAAATGGTCTAAAAGTAAGCCGCCAGGATCGTGCTTTGTTGGCATAAAAATCGGCTTCATCGACAATCGCAATAAACCCATATTCCATCAACTCCTTAAAAAGCTTTGAAGCGGTATCACGGGAGCACTTTAATGATCTGGTTGCCTGGGTAATCCCGTAATCAATCGGTTTATCCTGCCGCCAGTGCCGCTGCATCAAGGACATCAGTTTTACAGATTTAGCACTGAGGTGCTGGTAAGCCAATGAATCAAGCATCGCTAGCGGCTGAACAATAACGCCGCCCGGCACCTTGCCCTGCACCTTAAACTTAGGTTTTGCCATTCATCAGCCTTTTAACCGATAAAGCTCTACCACCTTCAATCATGCGTTCACGGTCGATAGTGATTTCCGCAATGACAACGGCATTGTTATCGTTGCCTCTGGCCGTTAATAATTGAATTGGGGTGCTGTCTTCTTTAATCTGTTGACGTGCCCAGCTTAGACATTGCTGCCAGCCAGAATTAATAGTTTTGTCTTGCTGTATTGCAAAGAAAGTTCTCATAGTAAATTCATTCTCCATCAAACATTTCATCTTTAAAAATCTGCAATAGTTTATTTACCCTTAGCATTGCAGATTTGTATTTCCACTAACATCAAAACCATGCCCTTTATCGTTTTGCCATCGGTTGAGAACGCTTTTGTACACTCAGTTGTGTACTTGGTTTTTAAGACCTTGATATTAGTGGAGCTGCATCGCATTTCATATGCTGTGCTTTATGAATCGCCCGCCTTTTGCTTCAGAAACCAGTCAATGAAAATCGATTTCTTGATGTAAAGTTTTCGGGAAATTTTGAGAATAGCCCCCAATTGCTCTAGACCATTTTTATGGCGCGTCTTGAGCAACCAGCTCAATTGCGGTTTGGTGAATAAATCGGGATGTGCTGCTTGTAATGTTTTAACAGTGACAACATCATCCAGTGGGTTTTGTGTTGTGTGGGTTGGTATATCGCCCATATTTTGAAATCTCCGGTCGTGGTAAAAAGTTCAGTGTTGTTTCGCCGATTCTGGGGGAAATTCTATGGGCAAAAAAAATCCCCATGCTAATGGGGATTAGTGGGGATTATGTTAGTGTATTTGTATGTTACTGATTAGCAATCTTTTTTTTCTTATTAAATACCCGCTCCCATTGCGCCCTAGGATACTTACTCTCCCATACAAAATCTTTTGCATGCTCACCTTTTTTTGATTTCTTTGCGCCTGCTTTTACCAATAATTTATTAATAATTTGGCTATCCCTTGAATTTAAACCTTCTATATTCTCGAAGCAGTTCCGACGTAAATCGGCGGTCTTAGCATCCTGATGCTTGATCAAAACTGTTTTTACAAATTTTATGATTGAATCCTCTGGTGATTCACCAGAATTAGCATCAACATTACCAATTACAGGATTTTTTTTGTCAATATACCCAGAGAGCTGCTTAATAGTTTGTGAATCTATATCCATTCGTTTAGGTAATTGCCTTTCCCACCATTTTGACAACGGTACGTCCGCAGCCAAAGGCCATAGTCGATAATCTTGTAAATGCTTTTTTACCGTTTCCTTTGACAGCTTTGCCAATAGCCCTGAAATATATCGCTTTCCTTTGATCTCAGGAAACATGGGATTGATTATGTATTCCTCAGTCCTATCAAGCGGATCACCATCACATGGAATTCGGAAATGTTGGCAGAGGTATAATAATTCCTCTGCTTTTTCTATGATTTTGCCAGCGTCATCCGCCGAATAAAGCAAACAGGCCACGACCCAGATGGCGTGGCTATTAGCTTCAGGATTGGCATCAAATTCATCATGAGCCGAAGGCCACCACTGTTTGATGATTTCTTTAGATGGTCTCTGGTCATAGCTTGATGTATGTTTGGTTTCCATTTTCATCCTGTTATATAAAAACTAACCGTTAAAAATCTTATCCATGATCCGCTCAGACAGCGCACTTTTATGGTCAGTTGATAGATGTGCATAGCGTTTAGTCGTTTGGGTACTCTTATGCCCTAAAATCTCGGCAGTTTCATGTAAGCTAGCACCATTCATGACCAGATAACTTGCCGCAGTATGGCGTAAATCATGGAAGCGAAAATTCTTGATGCTGGCACGCTGCATTGCTCTTGTCCATTGCACTCGAAAATCAAACGGCTTTTCTATATCGAAAGAACTGACGAAAATCAAACCATTACCCACTTGCCTAAACTTCTTGAGTTCATCCATTGCCGGAGCTGGGATGGGATTTATCCTAGGCGATCCATTCTTAGTGGTTGCCAGCTTAGCCAAGCCTTTATCAAAATTAATATCCGTCCAACGTAAATTAATCAATTCCGCTTTCCGCATGCCGGTAGTGATTGCCATCAGCACAATCAGATAAAGCTTATCCCATGTCGATTCCTGGCAAGAAGACATCAGTGCTTTTCGTTCCCGATCATCCAAGAACCGTTCAATTTGATTGGGTGTAGCATCAATGAAAATACCATCAACGGGGTTATCCTTTAGATAACCTCGTCTAATAGCATATTTAAAAATACTGGATAAAACTGCCTTCAGTCTTAATACGGTATTGCTTGATCTGGCTTTATCGGTTTCTCTGGACTTTCCCTCACCATCACCTTTAAGGCACTTGCCTTTTGCATAATGATCCAGCTCTTTGCGTATATCGCTGGTCGATATTGCTTTAATAGGATGCTTGCCAAAGATATTTAGCCAATATGCTGTTCTAGGGATTTGATTAGGGTCTTTCTTCGACCACTGTTTCATGTACTCATCAGCAAGGTCTTTGAACGTTAAAAATTCTAATTCAATGCCTAGTTTTTGAAATAAATCTAAACCGCCCATTTCGGTAACAATTTCTGGCGTAAGATTTTTTATCTTAATCGGGGTAAGACTTAAAATAGTCTCGATATTAGCATCCATATCAGATGCCCATTGTTCAGCTTGTTTTTTTGATGAAAAGGTTTTCGCTTGAATAAATGTGTAGTTTTTGCGAATGTCGGCGCGATATTTGCCGTTTGATAATTTTCTGATAGTTGCCATGACTGCGGTCTCTGATAAACGTTTTAATCAATCAGTGCGCAATTTATTAACACGCGATTTGCGCATTAAATTGTGCACCACGATGAGTTTAAAGCGTTTTCAACCGATGGCATTTAGTTGAAGTCCTTGATAAACAAGGGTCTTTGTGGTGGGTCGTGCGCGATTCGAACGCGCGACCATCGCATTAAAAGTGCGGTGCTCTACCGGCTGAGCTAACGACCCAACAAAAAAAGACTATTATAACGATATTTACAGATTGCGCAACTCTTTTTTAAATTATTTTTGATAACGTGTGTTATCTGGAATACCTGCTTCAATGAAACCTGCTTTTCTGAGACGGCAGGCATCACATTCTCCACAGGCACGTCCTTGTTCATCAGCAGAATAACAGGAGACGGTACGTTGATAATCTACGCCTAATGCTATACCTGTTTTGATAATGTCGGCTTTGCTTAAATGTATCAGCGGGGTGTGAATAGAAAAATGTGTGCCTTCTACGCCTGCTTTGGTGGCTAGGTTAGCTAATTTCTGAAAACTTTCAATAAATTCAGGGCGACAATCGGGATAACCTGAGTAATCAACGGCATTTACGCCGATAAAAATATCGTGTAGTTCCAGTACTTCTGCCCAGCCTAAGGCAAATGATAAGAAGATAGTGTTTCTTGCAGGGACATAAGTCACAGGGATGCCTGTTTGTTGAGTGTGCGGCACGGCGATATGTTCATCAGTTAAGGCTGAACCACCTATTGAACCTAAGCCCAGTTTGATGATTTTATGATCTACTACTTGGTAATCTGCGGCAATTTTTGCTGCTGCGATTAATTCGGCATTGTGGCGTTGCCCGTAGTCAAAACTGAGGGCGTAGCATTGAAAGCCTTGCTGTTTGGCAAGTGCGAGTACGGTAATGGAATCTAATCCTCCCGATAGAAGGACAATGGCTTTTTTTTGCATAGTGATTATTTGCCTTGGGCATCATTCCAAAGCAGTTTATGAAGTTGAATTTGAAAACGGACAGGGAGTTTATCGCTAAGAATTTTTTCAGCAAGTTCGGTTGGATTTTGCTGTCCCATAACGGGTGAAAAAAGAATTTCACAACGATTAATTAGGTCGTATTCGGTTAATATCGCTTTTGACCAGTGGTAATCTTTATCGCTACCGATGACAAATTTAATTTGGTCTTGAGCAACGAGATGGTCAATATTGGTATAACGGTTTTTGTCTACTTCGCCTGAGCTGGGCGTTTTAATGTCCATGACTTTAATGACGCGTGGATCAACAGCGGATACATCGAGTGCGCCACTGGTTTCTAGGGAAACCTTATGACCTTTATCAAGTAATTGGGTCATTAACTCAAGGCAAGCAGGCTGAGCTAATGGCTCACCGCCTGTAACGGTAATATATTTACAGCCATATCGTTCCACTTCGGCAATGATGTCAGCAAGGGACATTTTTTTACCACCTGTAAAAGCATAAGCGGTATCGCAATACACACAGCGTAATGGGCAACCTGTCAGGCGAATAAATACCGTGGGTATGCCCACGGTATTGGATTCACCTTGTAGTGAATAAAAAATTTCAGTAATGCGTAGTGAATTGTCCATTACTTATTTAAGTTGAGCGAGTTTTCTATCTGCCGAACGAGCGGCGGGGGTATTGGCAAATTCACTGGTGACGCGGGTTAAATATTCACGCGCTTTGGCGACATTTTTTTGATCCGCTTCAATATAGCCCAGCTTTAGCAAAGCATCGGCTACTTTGGTGCTGCTTGGGTATTTTTCCAGAACGGTGTTAAATGCTTGACGTGCAGAATCGTTATCTAATTTAACGCGGTACGCTTCACCTAACCAATAATGCGCTACATCAGCATAACCGCCTGTTGGATACTGGCTTAAATAGCCTTTAAACTGTTCGATTGATTGGTCAGTTTTGCCGCTTCTCAATGAGGCGTACGCCTGTTGATAAGCTTGTTTTTCACCACCTGATGCTTGCACTTCGGGTGGCTTAGGGGCAGGCAGTTTAGTAGACACTTTAGCTTCAGGCTCTACGGGTGCGGGCGGTGGAGGTGGTACATCAGCGACAGCCGTTTCAGGTGCGTTTGGTGCAGCAGGGGTTTCTGGAGCTGTTTCAGATGTAGGCTGAGCGGCTGGGCTTGGGCTACTGCCTTTTGCTGCATTTTGTAGGCGTTCATCAAAGTCAGAATACATAGCTGCTTGACTTTTTTTCAATTCAGCAATTTGATTGCCCTGCTCTTCTACTTTGCCTGTCAATTGCTGCACTTCGGCTTGTAATTTATCCAAACGCCCCATTAATTCGTACACGGCATTTGATGAAGGCGTGGTCGCAGCATTTACAGGCGGCGCGGCAGTTGGATACGAGGAATTGTCAATGACAGGCGGCAGTTCATCGGGGTTTGCCATTGCACAGCCGCACAGACACATCAATAGAAAACTGTATTTTTTCATTTAATTACCTTGTATAAACAATTTCAACGCGACGATTTTGTTCCCATGCTGATTCATCACTACCCATTGCCGCAGGTTTTTCTTCGCCATAACTCACGGTTTGCAGTTGACTGTCAGCAACACCTTGCGATTTCATCATATTGGCTACTGATCTAGCACGCTGTTCGCCTAAGGCAACATTGTATTCACGCGATCCGCGTTCATCACTATTACCTTCTAAAATAATATGTATACTTGGATTGGCGACTAGATATTGGGCATGAGCGTTGACCACAGGGATAAAATCAGGCTGTACTTCACTGCTATCAAGCATAAAATAAATGACTTTAGCTTGTGGGCTGTTGGGGTCGTTGTATTCGCCGCTACCGTCTGCATTCATGCCGTCTGTATTCATCCCCATGCCTTGGGCATTTAAGCCGCCTGCATTATTTAAGCCGCTAGTAGACGCACCATTAATGCCACCATTAGTGGCAGTTTTTGCGCCATCGGTCACGCTAATGGGTTTTTTATCATCACTACACGCAGACAACAGAGCTGTGCTTATCAGTAATGCTATCAGTGTTTTATTCAATTTCATCTGCTACTTCCAAAAATAAGGGACTTTCACTTGAAAATTAAGGTATTGGCGACCATGCGGGTTCACGAACTTCACCGCTATTAAAAACTAATTTCTGCTGCATTTTACCATCTATTGACACCGCTGATAAAAATCCTGTCCCACCTTTTCTGGAGGCGTACAAAATCATAGTACCATTCGGTGCAAAGCTAGGTGATTCATCAGTAGGTCCTGAGGTAAGCACATTAATAGCACGACTTGCCATATCCATTATGCCAATACGATAGTTATTACCGTTACCATGCACCATTGCTAAATACTTGCCATCGGGTGAAAAGCTCGCCCGTGCATTGTAATCACCACTGAAGGTGATGCGTTGTTCATTACCACCCTGACTAGACACCATATACAACTGAGGTTTACCGCCTCTACCTGAGGTAAAGACAATATTATTACCATCGGGCGACCACGTTGGCTCGGTATCAATTGCCAAGCTGTTACTTACTTTAGTCAACGAGTGACTCGCTAAATTTAATACATAAATATCAGGGCTACCGTCTTTAGACAGCGTCAAGGCTAAACGTGTGCTATCAGGAGACCATGCGGGCGCACCGTTAATACCCGCAAATTCAGCGACACGAGTACGCGCACCTGTAGCAAGTGTCTGTACATAAATAGCAGCCTTTTTTCTTTCAAATGACACATAAGCCATTTGCTTACCATCGGGCGACCACGCAGGTGACATTAACGGTTCATTAGATGTGGCAATAGTTTGTGGATTTACGCCATCGGCATCAGCCACTTGTAGTTGATATGTCCATTTTTTATTACCCAAACTATTGCTAGTGATATAAGCAATACGACCACCAAACACGCCTTTTTTGCCCGTTAATTTCTCAAAAATCATGTCACTGATAGTATGCGCAGTTTTGCGTAAATCTGCCGCCGATGAGTTTATTTGATACCCCAACAATTGCCCGCCTTTATAGACATCAAACAACTGAAACTCGACATTATATTGACTACCGTTATTAGTCACACGACCAATCACCATGTAGTTCTGCCCAAAACCTTGCCAACTGGTAAAATCAATTTCCGCCGCTGTACTTGGTCTGCTAGGCATACTCGATTCTGCCATCATATTGAAATAGCCGCTACGTTCTAAGTCCGCATTGACTATATTACGAATATCAACAGGTACACCTTGCGCAGCAAACGGCACAATCGCAACAGGCAAGGCAGACTCCACGCCTTTAGTAATTTCAATATTGAGTTCGGCATGACTACTGGCAATATTAAAACCCAGCACCGCACATACAAAAACGAGTTTAAAAAACTTCACGGTTTTACCTCTGTAACTTAATCTAAAAAATGATTGCCTAGTCGCACATCGTTATTCTGGTTTAAACGTAAATGTAAACGATCTGAACTCTTTGTTAAATAGGTCTTTGTCTTTAGGAACAGGTAACGGCGAGGCTTTACGCACAGCATTTTCTGCTGACCTGTCAAAAATATCATTGCCACTGCTTTTAACCACGTCCACTGCCATCACTGAACCATCGGAAGTTAATTTAACACGCATGACACAGCTTAATTTACCTACTGCATCCGCTGGACGAATCCAAGCACTTTCTACTTGTCTTTGAATCGCCTTACGCACTCTTTCAGATTCAGCCTGTTGTTGAGCGACTTTTGCTTGCGCGGTTTCTGCCTCAGCTTCGGCTTTTTCTTCAGCTTCCATCTCAGCTTTTAAGTCAGCTTTCGCTTTGGCGGCAGCTTCTTCTTTAGCTTTTTTCGCTTGCGCAGCGGCTTCGGCTTTTGCTTTGGCAGCTTCTACCTTGGCGTGTTCAGCAGCTTCGGCT
>DFWO01000117.1 GCA_002380945.1 Methylococcaceae bacterium UBA4132
TGAACAGTTGTTGAATGGAGCTAACGGCAATGACAGCTAAATGATGTCGTAGAGACCTTGCACTGCAATGCCTTTGCAACGAAAGGAGTCCAAAACCTATTTTGGACTCCTAATTATTATAGTTTCAACGCCTATAAAGAACCGTCATCGCTTACAAATTCTCAATAATCACATTCGCAAATTCACTACACTTCACTTCTGTTGCCCCCTCCATCAAACGGGCAAAGTCATAGGTAACACGCTTACTGGCAATCGCCGCATCCATTGCGTTAATAATGGCATCGGCAGCTTCTGTCCAACCCAAGTAACGCAACATCATTTCACCCGATAAAATCAACGAACCTGGATTAACTTTATCCAAATCAGCATATTTAGGCGCAGTGCCGTGTGTCGCTTCAAATACCGCCGTGCCTGTTGCATAATTAATATTACCACCTGGTGCAATACCAATACCGCCCACTTGTGCGGCTAAGGCATCGGACAAATAATCCCCATTTAAATTGAGTGTGGCAATCACATCAAATTCATCGGGACGGGTTAATACCTGTTGCAAGGCAATATCGGCAATGGCATCCTTAATTAAAATACGCCCACTAGCGAGCGCGTCTTTTTGTTCTTGATTAGCAACCGCTTCACCTTGCTCGGCGCGGGTTCTTTCCCATTGTGACCAAGTATAGGTCTGATCGCTATACTCGCGTTCTGCTAGAGAGTATGCCCAATTACGAAATGCCCCTTCGGTGAATTTCATAATATTGCCTTTATGGACAATGGTGACGCTTTTGCGTTTATTAATGATTGCGTAATCAATCGCCGCACGAACTAAACGTTCAGTACCTTGTTGGGAAACAGGTTTAACGCCAATCCCTGAGGTTTCAGGAAAACGAATTTTGGCGTATTGTTTGGGAAAATTTTCGTGTAATAAACGTAAAAATAACGCCGCTTCATCACTGCCTTGTTCAAATTCCAAACCTGCATAAATGTCTTCGGTATTTTCGCGAAAAATCACCATATCAACCGATTCTGGTTTTTTGACAGGTGACGGTACACCGTTAAACCATCGAACAGGACGTAAACACACATACATATCGAGCATCTGCCGCAATGCTACATTTAGAGAACGAATACCGCCACCGATAGGTGTCGTTAAAGGTCCTTTAATGGATACTAAATAATCCCGACACGCGGTCACCGTGTCATCAGGTAGCCAAGTATCAAACAAGCGAAAGGCTTTTTCACCCGCATACACTTCCATCCACTGAATTTGTCGTTGCCCTGAATAGGCTTTAGCAACAGCGGCATCCAACACGCGCACAGTTGCTCGCCATATATCAGCCCCCGTACCATCGCCTTCGATGTAGGGAATAATAGGATTATGCGGCACGATTAATTTGCCGTTTTGTAAGGTGATGGGACTGCCGTTTACTGGTGGTGTGGGACTAGACATAAATCACTCCTGAGTGTGTTTCTAAACCGCCGATGCGGTAAGTGAATACTATCGTCTATCGGTACAATTTGCCACTTTGTATCGCGTGTTTCTATGAATCCCGCGCCATTTCTGTGTATCATTGTATTTTTTTAAATCGTGGAGAAAGAAATGCGTATTGTGACGTTGATTAAAGGGGATGGTATTGGTCCTTCTATTATGGATGAGGCAGTAAAAGTATTAGATGCTTCAGGCGCAAAACTTCAGTGGGAAGAAGCCTACGCAGGTCTAGCAGCGTTTGAAAAATTCGGTAATCCATTACCCGATGAAACACTGGTTTCCTTTGATAAAACCCGTTTAGCGTTTAAAGGACCTTTAACCACCGTAGTTGGCTCTGGTTTTAGAAGTATTAACGTGGCATTGCGTCAACAATATGATTTATATGCCAATGTTCGTCCTGCCAAAAGCTGGGCAGGGATTAAAACCCGTTATGAAGATATTGATATTGTTATTGTCCGTGAAAATACCGAAGGTTTGTATGCAGGACTGGAGCATTATTTAACGCCCAAAAAAGACGTTGCTGAAAGTTTGGCAGTCGTTACCCGCGTGGCTTCAGAGCGTATTGTGCATTATGCGTTTCAATATGCGCGTGACAATCAGCGTAAAAAAGTTACGGTCTGTCATAAAGCCAATATTCTGAAATATACCCAAGGTTTGTTTTTAAATGTCGCCAGAGAAGTTGCCGCGCTGTATCCCGACATTGAATTTGATGAAAAAATCGTTGATGCCGCCTGTATGCACATGGTGATGAATCCACAACAATTTGATGTTGTAGTCACTACTAATATGTTTGGCGATATTTTGTCGGATTTAACTGCTGGTTTAGTCGGTGGTTTAGGCTTAATTCCAGGGGCAAATATTGGTGCAGATGCGGCGTTGTTTGAAGCAGTACACGGTAGCGCACCTGATATTGCAGGAAAAAATTTAGCCAATCCAACCGCTGTGATTATGGCGGGTGCGATGATGTTAAATCATATCGGCGAACATGAAGCGGCGAATAGAGTAGTTAACGCCGTGGAAAAAGTAGTCAACGAAGGTAAATATGTTACCCCAGACTTAAATCCTAATTCCAAAGCGGGAACCGTTGAAATGGGTAATGCTATCGTAGGCGCGATGGCATAAGACCTAGGGTGGGCAAAAAAACTGCCCACCCTAACTTTCACTCTACATCGTCAAAATCCGTTAAATAAATATCCTGAAGTAAGCGTCTTTCTCCCGCCGTCAGAAAAATCCGTTGCTGTGTTGTTTTAGTATCAAGAGCTTCGAGAGGATGTTCTTGATCTTCCTCACGCCTAATTACTTTACGGCGATCTTCTTTGGGACATTCAAGGTTATTATCCTGCATGAATGCTAACCATTCAGGTGAACCGAATGAATAAGAAATCTTGCGTCTATCAAATACTCGCCGCCCTATTGTTGATGATTGCAGTAATCTTTTACGCAAATCAATTACGTTCATTATTTGAGTTCTCGGTTCTACTGTTTTTTGATTCATTAACATAATGAATCAAGAATAGAAGACGTTTGGATAAAATACAACAACACGGTGGATTTAGCTGGCATTCGCAAATATTCACTGTTGTCGGCTAAAAATTGTGTGTCTTGCTAGTTATAGTCACCGATTTTCTAATCATAATTCAAACGTCGGTTTGCCAAAAAATGAACGCAAATGTAGCAAAATAGCGTTTAAGCCCAGTGAAAGCGCGAGATTTATTCGGAGTACAAGCCTAGCTCTTACAAATTAAAACGAACGCGCCAAACGGTGTAATGCCTCGCTGCCATGACTAAATATCGGCCAGCCATCACCTGTCAACACAGCAGTAATATTGGGTATTTCAGCCAAACGTTTAACAGATTTTATTGCTAACGCTTTATTAGTCAGTTTAGCATCGGGCAATAAACATAACTCTCCCGCAATATGACAACGGATTAAATCGCCTGTGATGAGCGTATGATGTTCTAACAGCAATGCTAGCTCACCCGCTGTTTTAGAACCGTGCAGTTGATAGGCTATCAAGCCTGCAAACACTTCTTCTTTATCATGAATCCAATGATCACAGATGATAGGAAAACGGTCTTCCTCACCCGCAGAACCATACACTATCGCGCCTGTATTACTCACTATCTGTTCCGTTGCACGGCAATGATCGCTGTTAGTGATAACAATATAATTAACGCCGCCCAAGCGTTGCAAATGATCGTGGTCATGCTCAGACATCGGCAAAGGATCAATTAACACATTACCTTCATCACGCACCCACAGTACACTATGGAAATCCAGATTACGTTCTTTATTAAACTCTGACCAGCCAAATAAATCTTTTCGGTGTAATTGTTTCATTGCAAATCTCCTCTATCGCACGTTATATAAAACCAATCATTTTTGCTGATAGTCTTGTTCGCGGCACTTAGCATTCACTAAAAAACGCTGGCGCGTTTGTTCATCCACTTGTGTCCAGTTCCTAATTTCTTCAAGCGAGCGAAAACATCCCAAACAAATATCATCATTATCCAAACAGCAGTTTCTAACACACGGCGAGTCAACAGTGCTGTCAATTGGCTTAGCATCAACACTCATATCAACAACTCATCTAACTTCTTTTGTTGCTCTAATGCGTACAACTCATCAAAGCCACCGACATGAAGATCACCGATATAAATTTGCGGCACAGTGCGGCGGTTAGTTTTACGCATCATGTCTTCTCGAAGTTCTGGATTACCATCGACATTAATCTCGGTGTAACTCGCGCCTTTTTTATCGAGCAGTCGTTTAGCCATGACACAGTAGGGGCAAATTTTGGTGGTATAAATGAGGATGTTCGGCATATTTCATAGATGTTTGTTAATATAATACGCTGTAGTTTAACAGATGGTTCAAGCAGTTTGCCTTGAACTTCACGTTTTCATTTTATTATTTTTGAGAGTTAGCTATGAGTAATTTACCGAAAAATTTAAAGTATGCAACGTCCCATGAATGGGTGCAGTTGGAAGATGGTAATGTGGTTCGCGTTGGTATTACGGATTTTGCTCAAGAGCAATTAGGTGATTTGGTTTATATTGATTTACCTAAAGTGGGGCGTAAAGTGACAGCAGGTGAGCAATGCGCGGTCGTTGAATCTGTTAAAACTGCATCGGATTTATTCAGTCCTGTTGCGGGTGAAATCATTGCCATCAATGAAGATGTCAGCGATGCACCTGAACAAGTCAACGATAACCCCTACCAAACATGGCTGTTTTGCATTAAAGCAAATGATGTATCTAATCTGGATACCTTGCTTGATGCCGATGCCTACCAACAACTTATAGAGCAGTAAATCTCATTATGGCAAATCAAAATGCAAAAGGGCTTAAACGCCTGATTAACGCGTGTTACTTCTCGGCGGCAGGTTTTAAGGCAACGTGGACACATGAAGAAGCCTTTAGACAAGAAGTGATTTTGTTTATCGTAACCACGCCGCTGGCACTCTGGTTAGGACACACGGCTATTGAAAAAGTATTATTGATTGGTAGCATCGTGTTGGTGTTGCTGGTCGAGTTGCTCAATTCAGCAGTAGAAGCTGTAGTTGACCGCGTTGGTTTAGAACATCATGAATTATCAGGCAGAGCCAAAGATATTGGTTCAGCCGCCGTTATGCTGTCGCTGATCTGGGCAGCGGCAACATGGGCATTAATTTTATTATAAAGAGGATTGTAAATGAGTGCATTAATATGCGGTTCAATGGCTTACGACACCATCATGGTGTTTCACGACAAATTTAAACATCACATTTTACCTGAAAAAGTTCACATGCTGAACGTATCATTTTTAGTACCAGCGATGCGTCGTGAATTTGGCGGCTGTGCGGGTAATATTGCCTATAATTTGAATTTGCTCGGTGAAGAGGCACAAATTATGGCAGTGGTCGGACATGATTTTGAACCGTACAGCGAATGGTTAAGCGAAAACGGCTTATCCAGTCAGTTTATTCATGTCTTGGATAATCATTATACGGGGCAAGCCTATATCACCACTGACGAAGATGATAATCAAATTACCGCTTTTCATCCAGGTGCAATGAATTTCTCCCATTTGAATTCTGTGCCTACCACCGACAATAATATTACTATCGGCATAGTTTCACCTGACGGTAAAGACGGTATGCAGTTACACGCTGAACAGTTTGCCGAATTAGAAATTCCATTTATTTTTGATCCCGGTCAAGGTATGCCAATGTTCAACGGCGCGGAACTGTTGAAATTTATCGACCAAGCCACTTGGATGACACTCAACGACTACGAGTCTGAACTCATGCAGGAGCGTACTCGTTTGTCATTAGAAGACATGGCAGAACGTGTAGAAGCGTTGATTGTCACCTTAGGTAGCAAAGGTTCTAAGATTTACACTCAAGGACGTATTATTGATATTCCAGCCGCCCAACCGAATGCTGTGAACGATCCAACAGGTTGCGGTGATGCCTATCGCGCAGGTTTGTTATACGGTTTAATGAATGAGCTGGATTGGGAAATCACAGGGCGTATTGCCTCATTAATGGGCGCGATTAAAATCGAGCATCACGGCACGCAAAATCACACTTTTGACATGGATAGCTTCAAACAACGCTATCACGAGAATTTTGGGCATTCGTTTTAATCACTCACTTGAAGTTAAGAATAAACCTACGAGGTTTTAAAAACCTCGTGGGTTTGCATTACATCTCTCCCATCTGTTTACTATGTTAAAAAATACCCAGCAGTTACTCGACATCATGGAACAACTCCGCCATCCTGAAACAGGTTGCGCGTGGGATGTTAAACAAGATTTTGCCAGTTTAATTCCTTATGTTATTGAAGAAGCCTATGAAGTTGCCGATGCAATTGAACGCAATGACACGAACGATTTGCGCTTGGAGTTAGGCGATTTATTATTGCAAGTGGTATTTCATAGCCAAATTGCCAAAGAACGCGGTTTGTTTACTTTTGAACAAGTGGCAGAAGGCATTACCGAAAAACTCATCCGCCGTCATCCTCATGTATTTGGTGATGCGGTATTTACTGATGATAGCCAACGTCATCAAGCATGGGAACAAGCCAAAGCCGATGAACGTCAAGAAAAAAGCCAACCGTCTGAACCGTATAGCGTGTTATCAGGCGTGGCAGGTAATCTGCCTGCATTGATTGAATGTGAAAAAATTCAAGACCGTGCCGCCCATCACGGCTTTGATTGGAAAACTGTACCGCCTGTATTTGATAAAGTCTTAGAAGAATTAGATGAAATCAAAGAAGCATGGCAATCAGGCGATCAAGCCCATATTCAAGAAGAAGTTGGTGATTTATTACTGGTAGCCGTTAATCTCGCAAGACATTTAAAGGTTAATCCCGAAGCCGCCCTTAAACAAAGCACCAAAAAATTTGCTAAACGCTTTAATTATATTGAACAACAAGTGGAAGCATCTGGTCGTAGTTTAAAGGATTGTGAATTAGACGAATTGGATGCGTTTTGGCATGAGGCGAAAGTGGTTTTAAAAACTACACAGATGGACTGACAATTTGGAGTTTAAACTTATATTTGAACTTCTATCACATAGGAACTGTCTTTAGCTACTGTAAGTCACATCAAACAGATTTATCCCCTCACGCTCAAATGATACTCTCTTTTTATCAGGAAAATTAGTATGAAATTACACCCTATTCGCCACACTGCGTTGTTGGCGTTATTGTTACTCGGTGGCTGTTCTGAAACCCAGATAGTCACACAAGCTCCTATTGCTTACCCTAATTTACCCACTAAACCACCTATTAACAATACTCGCCCGATTGCACCGATTGAATCAACACAAGCAACTACCCCCGTCATTACTGGCGCGCCTATCAGCACAAGAGTCAGCAATATTCAGCTCCATCCTAGCGATTTTAATGTGTTAGCTGGTTGGTCAAATGAAGACCACGCTACCGCTTTCAAAGCATTTCAGCATTCCTGCAAACGCTGGCGCGGTATGCCAGCGGATAAAGTGTTGAGCGGTTCATTTAACTTAGGTCGTATCGCTGATTGGCAACAAGTCTGCTCTATGCACGTTACACACGGACAAGAGCGACAATTTTTTGAGCAATGGTTTAAGCCTTACGCCGTCAGTGAAAACGGTCAGTTTGATGGTATGTTTACAGGCTATTATTTACCCGAACTGCATGGCTCACGCATCCAATCTGCGCGTTATAACGTGCCGATTTATCGTATGCCCAGCGGCGGTTTACGCAATTACAGTCGCGCTCAAATAAAAGCAGGTGCGTTAGCCAATAAAGGTTTGGAATTATTGTGGGTTGATAATGAAATTGATGCCTTTTTTATGGAAGTGCAAGGCTCAGGGCGCGTGGTTATGGAAGATGGCAGTATTGTCGGCTTAGGTTTTGCAGGCGGTAATGGGCATGAATATTATGCGATAGGCAAGACCTTAGTAAATAACGGCGAAATCTCCAAAGAAGATATTTCCATGCAAACCATTCGTGCGTGGATAGAACAACACCCTGTTGAAGGTCAAGAACTTATGCTCAGCAACAGCTCTTATGTGTATTTTCGCTACACCCCTGTAGATCCTAATGTGGGTCCCGCAGGTGCAATGGCTGTTCCTCTCACCGCACAACACAGTTTAGCCATAGATCATAAAAATCTACCTTACGGCATTCCTATTTGGTTAGATGCCGAGCATCCCGTACAAGGGCAAAGACTACAACGTTTGTTGATGGCACAAGATACAGGTGGTGCGATTAAAGGCGCGATTCGTGGTGATGTATATTGGGGACAAGGTGAACAAGCCAGTCAAATGGCAGGTCCTATGAAATCTAAAGGGCATTATTTTTTATTAGTGCCGCGTAGTCTTTAACCGTATAAATTTTTAGCAAGGTAGCAAGTAGATAACTCTACTTGCTATCGCCTGATTAAACGCCTAATGCTCAATATCACGCATCATATCAGTGAAATAAGTCAGCATTTGTTTCAAAAACTCAATGGCTACATTGAGTTCGTTAATAATGTCATGAATAAAATGATTGTGCATGAAGGTGTGCGGATCGTAAGACATTAAGCCCATATAAATGGTGTTACTGCCCATTGCAATCATAATGACAGCGGCGAGTTTCAACATTAAACCTCTGACACTGGCACTCATTCTGCCAAACGCGAAACTAATAAATAACATAGTGGGTAATGTACCCGCGCCAAAAGTCAGCATTAATGCGCCACCTTCCAAAATAGAGGGTGCGGTAGTCGCTTTCACTGCCATTGCAAAGGTAAGCGGGCATGGCATTAAACCATTCATTAAACCTGCGATAGACGCACCTATGATTGGACCTTTAGTTCGTGAAGACGCATAGCCTTTGCGTAACCATTTCATCGGTAATAATCGAACTGAACCCTGAAACGGAATCCAGCCCAAAATACCAAACGCCAGTATGATGACAACCGCGCCGATGGTGATTTGCAACACGCTTTGTACTTTACCGAATGCGCCACTAGACACTAGCACCACCCCCAAAGCGGCAGCGGCAAAACCCACCAGCATATAAACAAAAATACGCGCAAACTGGTAAAAGAAATACGGCAAATAACTTTTTGTTTTACCCGCATTCATGAAATAACCTGACACTAACGCGCCGCACATTCCTAAACAATGCCCACTACCTAATACCCCCGCCATAAAAGCCAGTCCGTAATCAAAACCAGCCGACACGTTACTGATATGCTCCATGCCCATATCCATTGTTGAATGATCCATTTTTAAAGCCTATCTTTTATTGAGTCGTAAGGAATTAACAATCACTGACACGGAGCTGAGTGCCATCGCACCTGAGGCTATCATCGGATTAAGTTTACCGAATGAGGCGACAGGAATGGCAACAACGTTGTAAGCGAATGCCCAGAATAAGTTTTGTTTGATGATGCGGATGGTGTCTGTGCTTAATTGTATGGCAGAAGTCACGCGGCTAATATCGCCTTGTACCAATGTCATATCTGCCGATTCTATGGCTATATCGGTACCTGTACCAATCGCAAAACCGACATTGGCAGCGGCTAATGCAGGCGCATCATTAATACCGTCACCTATCATGCCAACATTTTTACCGTCAGCTTGAAATTGGTGAATAATTGCCAGCTTTTGGTCAGGTTTGGCATTGGCAATCACGGTTTCTATGCCTACTTTCGCGGCAATATAGTTAGCAGTTTTGGCGGTATCGCCTGTCACCATTAATGTTTCAATACCGAGTTTTTGCAGGTGTTTAATGGCTTGTATGGCTTGCGGTCTGGCTTTATCAGCAATACCAAATACAGCGGCGGCTTTGCCGTTGATTGCCATGAATACGGGGGTTTTGCCTTGTTCAGAAAAATGACTGGCTGCAACTAATAAACTGTCAGTTGCTACGCCTTGGTCGATTAGCCAATCATTATTGCCTAGCAATAATTTTTTGCCGTCTACTTCGGCTTCAATGCCACGCCCTGTACTGCTTTGAAAATGACTGCATTCTTGCAAATCAATGGCGTGTTCTTTGGCGTAAGCAACAATAGCTTTGCCTAAAAAATGTTCTGAATTGTGTTCGGCAGAGGCGGCTAGCGAAATAATTTTATTTTCACTAAGACGCGATAATTTCACTAAGTCGGTCACTTTGGGCTTGCCTTCGGTAATCGTTCCCGTTTTATCGAACACAATGACATTGAGTTTAGCGGCGGTTTCAAGGCTTTCACCGTTACGGATATAAATGCCTTCGCGTGCCGCTTGCCCTGCCCCCACCATAATAGCGGCGGGGGTTGCTAAACCTAATGCACAAGGGCAAGCAATCAGTAACACGGTAATCGCATTGCCAAACGCGACACCAAACGATGCCCCCGCTAATAACCAGCCGCCCATTGTTAAGGCAGACAGCACCATCACAGACGGTACGAACACTGCTGAAATTTTATCGACTTGTTTTTGTATCGGTAATTTAGTCGATTGCGCTTGGTCAACCATGTGAACGATGCCTGCTAACACCGTATCCATACCCACAGCGGTGGCGCGTATGCGTAATACGCCGCTACCATTGACACAGCCGCCAATGACTTTATGCCCAACGTCTTTTATCACAGGAATGCTTTCACCTGTCACCATTGCTTCATCAACGGTTGATAGCCCTTGAATCACCACGCCGTCAGTGGGAATTTTTTCACCTGGTCGTACCAGTAGGATGTCATTAATGATGATGTCATCAATGCCAACGACAGTTTCTTTATCATCGGTAATGCGCGTGGCAGTTTGGGGTTGTAAATCAACTAATTGGCGGATAGCTTCGCCTGCTTTGCCTTTGGCGCGTTCTTCTAAGAAACGACCCAATAAGACAAAGCTGATAATCGCCGCGCCCGCTTCAAAATACAAATGTCCTCTGCGTCGTAACAAGGCAGGTAAGCTGTAACCGTAAGCTGAACCAACACCTAAGGCGATGAGTGAATCCATATTCGCTGTGCCTTGTTTGGCTAATCGCCACGCTTTGATAAAAAATGACTTACCCGCCCAAAATACCACGGGGGTGGTGAGTATGAACTGCATCCAATGTAACCAGCGCGTACTGGGCATACTCATACCAACCACAACGACAGGCAAACTTAGCACGCTAGACCAGACAAATCGACGTTTAGCATCGGCTATGCGTTGATATTCTTTGTCTATCAGATTTCTGCGTTGCGATAAGGTATCCATTGCATAGGTTTTATAACCTAGACTGGCGACTTTTTCGTCCACATCGGCTTTGGTCATTTGTCCTTGTACGGTCAGCGTGGATGTACCGAAGTTAACGCTGGCTTGCTTCACTCTGTCATCACGTTTTAGCACCATTTCTATTAGTAATGCACACGATGCACAGCTCATGCCTTCAACAGCAAGGTCTATTTCGTGTACTGCACCATCAAAGGTTTTCTTGTGCGGTGTGTGTGCGCTAGATTGTTTTTGGGCAATGTTGCCCAGCACAGCATCCAAAAGAATAACTAAGTTCTTTTTTGGTAAGCCTGCGGGGTCGAATTCAATAATTACGCAACCCAAGGCAACAACTGAGCGAACTTTTTTTATTTCAGGTCTTTTTTTAAGAATGATTTCAAAGATAGTACTACGCTCGGCATCGTTTTTCAAAACAGGCGAAATGATTCTAACCCGTCTTGTTAATTGATGAATGAGCTGAAAATGTGTCGGTGTGAAGGTTTGCATGTCCATGACTGAACTCTCGAAGTGCGTGTGTGTGTGATGTGTAACAATGTAGAGACGTTGTAGTACAACGTCTCTACGATAGCGTTTATCACTCGCTTTTTGAAACGACTATTTCTTTTTACGCGACCGAACCAGCAAAAAGAACATATAAAATAAAGCCATCCATTCATAACGATATTTAAGCGGCTTAAGCAACCATTTTTGGGTAATTTCTGCCCAATGTAATTTGATGAGAAACAGCACCAAAATATCATTGAAAAAATCAATCATGGCTTTTTCGGGATCATTAATAAATGACTTGGGTTTTTTCATGCCCAATTTAGTAATGATTTTAGCCGCTTGTACGGTTTCTTTGGCATCGCCATACTTTTCTTTAGCCCAGCGTGTGGCTCTAAAACTGTGTAATTTGGCTTTAGCACGTTCTTTCCACTCAGCAAGTCGCCCAGTTTCGATAGCCTGTCTTTGCTCAAACGCGCCCGTTTTTTCCAAATCGGCAAGTAACTGAAACAGTTGCCGCGCCAGTGATGTAAAGTCACACACCGATTCTTGAAACCGAATGGATAATTTTTGTTGCTTGCGATAAAGAGTGACGCGATACACGCCGTCTATTGCCGAAACACCCTCCGTGATTGCTTTGGCGATAGTTGCATCACACACCCGTGCGGGTATTTGAAACCGAATATGCCCGTCTATTCGATAACGCAGTACAAATTCTTTTTGGATAGACATAAATGAGCTAAGTCATAAAAAACAAAAAGGATGCTCTGACAATAACTGACAGAAAAACATCCATTAGTGATAAGGGCAAATAACGGATTTATTGTTCTTTGGTTTCCGCAATAATATCTTCCAGATTTTCTTTTTGTTGCAATACGAAATCTTTACTGGCATCGACAACTTTAGTAGTGCTAGAAATGATTTCTTTACGGTATTTATAAACCATGTAGCCAGCTGCTATGCCTAAACCAAAAACTAAAACTGGATGTTTAGCAATATTACTCATCAATCGTCTCCCACCGTGTACCGTTGCCGAGGTCATAGACCCCTTAATAATTTCGTTAGCTGCTTTAGCGTTTTTCATGGTTATTTTTCCTTAAATTTATCAGATTCATTAGGTTCATTCGTTATTTGATCTTCGTGCAGCATTTGATAAATACCTAAACACCCTTCACAACAAAACGCCTTATCGCCTTCTTTAGTTTTCAAAGTGAAATTTGGCACTTCAACAGTCAAGCCGCAAAGATCACAGGTTTTTTTAATTTCACTCATGGTAGATTTGAACCTGCTTAATTAGTTCATTCTTATATTTAGTCGGTTTTTCATACTAACAAAATTTGTTCATAACAACAACAGGAGACTAATTTAGTCTTTAGCTGAAGTCGTCACAAGCCACTTCATGAGTCAGTCACTATGTGCCAATATACCGGATAGAAATACCATAATAGCAAAACATTAGACGTTTTTCTGACAGAAAGTTTCTTAGCGACAACTATTATCCGACAAGTTTGTTTCATTAGTCGTTGAACTGCCGCAAACTGCACGGCTAGAAGCTTTCATTAACGCAATTCTTAATGCACCCGTCAAACTCGCACCTAAACCTAATCGCATAGCCAATGCGGGTAATAAAATCATTGATGCGACCGCCAAACCAGTTCCCAGTAATAAAGAGCCATCATTATTTTTTTTAACGACTGGCTGTGCTAATTCCTGACTCATTTTTCACCTCTGATATAAAATTGAATGAACAAACATGGGAATATGAAAGCATAACTAATGCCAAAATGATAAGATGCTGATTTATAATGGATTATTAAAAATAAATTCCATTATTTTTATTAAACTATGTTATTTAACGCATTTCATGCGTTATAAAACATAATTAAATAATTATACGTTTAATAACTCATAAAATGCGTCAAATAATCATAGCCCAAAGACCCATTGTGGTTTATCTTCTCTAGCCTCATAACCGCTGTTAAATTTAAACACCTTCTGAACCTTTGTTCACACTCATGAAATTGCCCAACTTTTCTGAACATACCTGTCAACTTGTCACCGATTATTCCAGCGAACAACAAGCCAGACAGCTTAATGAGCATTGTCATTGTGTCTCAATTGATAAAGAGACATTACGCGCCACCTTGTGTCAGCAACAGGGTGATACGGCGTTATATAAAATGCTGATTGAAGACCGTCCACATCTTTTCGCTGAAACGGCTGTATTTGTTAGCGATAGCACTATTCAAAAACAGCGTCATCTGATTGCTACGATAGAAAAAATAATCGCTTTACCTAGCTATCAACAATATGTTTTAGCTTACGCGCCAAGTTCAGCCGCCTTTATTCCTAAAGCAGCAGGCGTTTTTCTGGGTTACGATTTTCATTTAACCGAGGAGGGTTCGCAATTAATAGAAATTAATACTAATGCTGGCGGGGCATTACTTAATGCGTTGTTAATACGCTCACAAAAAACAATCCATAGCGAATTAACGACACACGAAATAACTGACCCAGAAACGGCATTTATGGCAATGTTTCATGCTGAATGGCAAGCAGAACGTGGTCAACAACCGTTACGCTGTATTGCGATTGTTGATGAAAACCCAGACACACAATTCCTGCTGCCCGAATTTATTTTGTTTCAAAGACTCTTTGAACAGCACCATATCAAAACAGTTATCTGTGATCCTGCTGAACTTGTTTATCGTGATGAGGGTGTGTGGTACGGGGATGTGCGGATTGATCTTATTTATAACCGCTTAACTGATTTTGGTTTAGAAGAGCCTGCACAACACGCATTACGCGCCGCTTATCTTGCTAATGCTGTCGTTGTGACACCGCACCCAAGAGCGCACGCGCTATACGCTGATAAGAGAAACTTAGCGATATTCACCAACAAAACATTATTGCAAGAATTAGGCGTAGACAGCGAAACCATCAAGACACTGCTGGAAGGGATTGCGCCTACCGTCCGTGTGCATTCGAGTGATGCAGAAATACTGTGGGCATCGCGTAAACAGCTATTTTTTAAACCCACCAAAGGCTATGGCAGTAAAGCCGTTTATCGAGGTGATAAATTAACTAAACGGGTATTTTCAGACATTTTACACAGTGACTACGTTGCCCAAACCTTAATTCCACCCAGTGAACGTCACCTATCACTAGCAAATCAACCGACTACACTTAAATTTGATCTGCGCCTATACGCCTACAAAGAACAAATACTGTTAATCAGTGGTCGTTTGTATCAAGGGCAGACTACCAATTTTCGCACGGTCGGCGGTGGCTTTGCTCGCGTAGTGATTATCACCACAGGGTACGAATAAATATCCACGAAAATACAAAAAAATAGATAATTACTGATGTTACGCAGTCCCAACAAAAGACTTATGGCGGTAGGTGAAGGTAAAAACGATGGTACGCAAAATAGAACAGGAAGAAGGTTGTTTGATTTCTTATGATATTTATTCAAGAAAAGACTGGACGGATGAGAATGAAATTATATTCTGATCTAGCTACACTAAACAGGACACACTAACTTAAAGAAAAAAGTGTGATCGAAATAAACCACAAAGCTACCCAGCATAATTTAAAGTATCTGCGGTAAAAATGGCAACGAAGTTGGATAAAGACTGCGACACTTGTACGATGAGCTAAAAGCGACTGAAGAAAGAAAACGATCGCCTAACGGAGGAGAGGGACTGGTGGACAAGGCGGCAGCGTGACTTACTCAAACAGTACTGCATCGAGCAGAGCATGAGTCGCAAGGGTAACTGTTGGGACACTCAGTTTACAATGCAATTGAACGCACAGTCCAACCTGTCCCAGGCTGGGATTGGTGTTATTGCCTTTGCATTGACCTGTCGAAACCATGCGGACGTTATCCGTCGCGAGGCGAAGCGCAGTGAAGGTCAGGACACAGACCATTAACCAGTTAAGGGTACTGCTGATCAGTACCCCTGATGAAATTCGAGCTAAACTCTGAAAATTCAAGCCTGAACAATGCGTAAAAAGCTGTCAACAACTTCAAACTTTGGGTGATACCACCTCGCTTCAAACCTTAGCGATGATGCTTCGTTTGCTGGCAGAAAGATGGTTGTATTTGACGACGAAACTGCGTGAACTTGATGCGACTTTAGAATCCTTAACAAAGCAAGCAACCAAACGTTTGCGTAACCAATTTGGCGTAGGTTCACAAACCGCTGCCACACTGTTAGCCGTCGCTGGCGACAACCTGTTGTAACGAGGCTACCATGGCTGTTTTGTGCGGCACCAACCCGTTACCAGCAGCATCATCGGGGGAAACTGTGCGCTATATATTGGCTCAATCGTAGAGGTGATCGAACCGAAAATAATGCACTTTGGACAATTGCCATAGTAAAGATGCGAAGTGATCCGCGTACTGGTGCCTATGTCGACCGACGGATAGCTGAAAGCAAATCCACCAAGGAAATTCATCGTTGCTTAAAACGCTACATTGTCCGCAAACTTTACCCTCTTATTCTGGCTGATCTGAAAGATGCGGCTTGCGTTACTTGATATAGGAGCGTCAATGCCATCTCCGAGAGAGCGATTTAAAAACACGCTAATCGTATAGGCGAGTAACTTGCGGATAAAGTGATTAGCAAAATGCCCGAAGTCACGCCACGCGTGCTAATTTTTCCAATATAAACGCGCTCAGTGAGTTGACCAAGACAATCTCAACGAGCCATCGCACCGACAAGAGTGGCTTAACAAAGATGTTAGGACGTAAATCTTGCCTGTTTTTTCGTGCAGGTGTTTGTAAAACTAAAGTGACCATCACCGAAGGTTACATTGAAATGCAGCCTGAAACCTTGCAGCTCATTATTAATGGCGAACAT
>DFWO01000148.1 GCA_002380945.1 Methylococcaceae bacterium UBA4132
GATCGTCAATGCGTAACTTCTATTATACATAACGACTGGTTTAATCTAACCCCCTAATTTCATACACAGCAAAACAGAATGCTCAATAAACAAATATTCGATTCACGGTGTCGCTTATGCCCACGTTTGGCTGGTTTTTTGGACGAGGTAAAACAAAAGCACCCTGATTATCATGCGCGTCCTGTCGCGCCGTTTGGTGACGCTAATGCTAGGTTATTGGTGGTCGGGTTAGCTCCTGGAATGCACGGCGCAAATGCTACAGGGCGACCTTTTACGGGTGATTATGCAGGGCTATTATTGTATGAAGCTCTGTATGAGTTTGGTTACAGCAATCAGGTTTTGTCGGAATCGGTGCATGATGGACTGGTACTGACTAACTGCCGTATCAGCAATGCGGTGAAATGTTTGCCGCCACAAAATAAACCGACGGGTGAGGAAATCACGCAATGCAATTCATTTCTAGCCGCTGAGTTGAAGACTTTACCCGACCGCGCAGTGATCTTGGCATTAGGCACGGTCGCACATCAGGCAGTATTAAAAGCCTTGGGATTAAAAGCGAATAGTGCGAAGTTTGCACATAATGTGCAACATGAGTTGCCTAACGGACTGGTGTTGGTGAATTCGTATCATACCAGCCGTTATAACGTGCAAACTAAACGCCTGACTAAAGCCGGATTTACTGACGTTTTTCAACGGATAACAACACTGTTAGGTTAAGCAACTATGCTGCCCGTTAGTATTCTAACTTACCTAAGCAACAGGGAACGATATAAATGTGTTTTTAAATACATTTTTGACTGATGGTCAAAAAATTGTTGACAAAGTAAATATATGCGACTATTATGCACATTACAGACAGGGTGAACCACCCTGATGTATTTTAAAAGTTAAACTCTATATATTGAATTAGTTTGTGGCTCACTTAAGAGCCGATTGCATGAGTTTTAGCAATCTACCATCCAGCACACGGATTCTATTAGCAGGACTAAATTGATTGGATTATATCGACTTAGTAAAGAGCTAATAATCGACGGGAAAGCGCGGAATTTAAGTGACCTGTATTGTCTATATCAGTTCTATTCGGTTCAATATCGTTTTGATGACGGGTGCGATTTTGCACTGAATCAAGGCATTAGTTTAAAGATGACAAATCAAAAACTTTTAAAAGACTCTATCGAAACTATTAAAAAACTTCGAGCAGAGTTACATAATGATATAGACAGTAGTAAACGTGAAGAACTTGACCAGATTATTAAAGATTTAGAGAGTTATGAAAATCGACAGATTTTAGTTAATTAAATATTAATTTTATTTGGTAAAGCATTAGCTCTTCTTCCTATGTTAGAAAAAATTTGGGATGAGTTTAAATAACACAATTACAGCAGGTCACTAATTTTTTAGAGTATAAATTATGAACATTAGTAAAGCATTAAAACTTTGCCGCACGCAAAAAGGCATAACCAAAACTGAATTAGCTGAAAAAGCTGATTTGTCTATTTCTTATTTATCTTTATTAGAACAAGGTAAAAGAGACCCGAATTTATCAACTATCAATAAACTTTGCATAGCACTTAATATTCCTGCAAGTATATTTATGTTTTTAGCTTCAGATGTAAATGAACTAAATGGGATTAGCAAGGAACTAGCTGAAAAAATATCTCTAACGGCTTTACAAATGATGGCTGCCAATGTTAATGAGACCAATATATCCTCATAGTCCTATAGGTAGCGTTGAAGCCCTTTCTAAAGTTTTGGGCTTAACAAAAGAAGAGCTTGTTACACTTGCCAATAAATCGAATGAATATTTCTATATTACGAAACGAATTGAAAAAGAAGATAAATCTTTTCGAACAACTTATGATGTTAAGCCTGAGCTTAAATGTATTCACGAAAAAATATGTAGCTCATTGCTAAAGAGAGTTATTTACCCTGATTATATTCAGGGTGGAGCAAAAGGAAAATATTATTTATCTAACTGCCAAATTCATACCAATAAAAAAGTAGTCATTAAAGAAGATGTTTCTAATTTCTTCCCATCAATAAGTCAAAAAGTAGTCCATGAAGTTTGGGCTGGATTTTTCAAGTTTACTAATGATGTATCTCAATTACTATCCGAACTTGTAACATTAAATGGATATTTAGTTCAAGGTGGTAAAACCAGCGGTTTTTTATGTAATTTGGTTCTTTGGGAAAGAGAATCAAGATTAGTTTACGATTTATCTCAAAGAGGTTATCACTACACTCGATTTGTTGATGATATTACTGTTTCCTGTACAAGAAACATCTCCAAAGAAGAGCAGTCATATATCATCAGTAAAATATTTGGTATGTTGAAAAGCATTAATAGCAATCCAAATAAAGCCAAACATAAAATAATGTCAAATGGAGTGAGACAGCAACTTCATAAAGTTAATTTAAACACTGAAACCCCAACGCTTCCTAAAACAGAACGTGCAAGAATAAAAGCCGCTGTTTTCCAATGTGAACAGGCATACGAAAACAATGCAAACTCCACTGAATACAACAGTCTCTTTAATAGGGCTATGGGGCGAGTTAATACCCTAAGTAGAATGCACCCAAAAATGGGGCAAGAATTACGAGAAAGATTACAAAAAATTAAGCCTAAAATAACAAAATAGTAGAATAGAATAGGCTGAGGAATGAAGCTCATTAATTGCCAATAGCTTATATGACTTGCTAAAAATAAAAAACTATCTGACGAATAATCGTAATAAACATGAAAATCCCCCATCCCATACAATATCAAGGCAGTAAAAGAAATTTAGCTGCAACCATACTTGAATATTTTCCAGCAAATGTGCAAACAGTAATAGAGCCTTTTGCAGGGACTGCCGCTATCAGCGTAGCAACGGCTTATCAAAAAAAAGCGAATCGTTTTTTAATTAATGATTTAAATAAACCGTTACTGGATTTATTACAACTTATTATTGAAACGCCAGAAGAGATAGCTAATGCTTATGAAAAACTATGGCATGAGCAACAGCTTGACAGTATTGGGCATTATTTTTCTGTTCGGGATGAATTTAATTGCTCGGGTGATAGTCGGTTATTTTTATATTTATTAGCCAGATGTGCGAAAGGGGCTGTTAGATATAATAATGCGGGGTATATGAATCAAAGCCCAGATAAACGCAGAAAAGGCACACTACCTGCCACTATGAGAAAAAATATACAGGGTGTTTCTGCCTTACTAAAAGGAAAATGTGAATTTTCATCATTGGATTATAAAGTTGTTTTAAAACAAGTAGTCAATACTGATCTTGTCTATATGGATCCGCCTTATCAAGGTGTCTGTGGTGATAAAGATTCAAGATATTACGCGGGTATTCATCATGGTGAGTTTATCGAATCATTAGCCGAATTAAATGCTCAAGGTATTTCTTATTTAGTTAGTTATGATGGTAAAACAGGTAATAAAAACTATGGTGAAAAATTACCCAATACACTGAATTTAACTTGTGTAGAAATTAATGCTGGTCGTTCATCGCAAGCAACGCTATTAGGTAGACAAGAAATAACGTTTGAATCACTGTATATTTCCCCTGCCTTAGCCAAACGATTGTTACAACCTCATGTAAAGAAGGCGCGTGAAGTTATGGTTACGGAGTCGTGTTATGCCTGATTATTCAAAAGAGTTTCTTGAATTATTGCAATCAGTTAATGCAAAACGTCCTAAAATAGTTATCGAGCATATTTTAAAATACGGTTTTATTACCAGTGAAGAATTAAAAACGGTTTATGGCTATAATCACCCGCCCAGAGCAGTGAGGGATGTTAGAGAATACGGTATAGCGATTGAAACTTATAGAATCACAGGTAGTGATGGCAGAAAAATAGCTGCTTATAAGTTTGGAGATTCGAGTGAAATTCGATTTTCAAAATTATCAGGCAGAACCGCTTTATCCAAAACCATTAAAGATAAATTAATTTCAATTTATGGTTGCAAGTGTTTTATTTATCAAGAAGTCATGGAGGAAAGAGATTTACAAATAGACCATAGAATTCCATTTGAAGTTAATGGTGATAACGACATGAATCCAGATAGTTTTATGTTGTTATCAGGTTCTGCTAATCGTGCTAAATCATGGTCATGTGAGCAATGCGAGAATTGGAATAATAAAAAGGATAAGACGGTTTGTTTAAGTTGTTATTGGGCGTATCCTGAAAATTATTCACATATTGCTATGTTGCCTATTAGACGAGTGGATTTGATTTGGCAAGGCGAGGATATTGAGAAATATGAGAAACTTAAAGAACAGGCTATTTCTGCACAACAAAGTATTCCTGATTTCATAAAGGGAATCATTGAAAGTGAATTGAAAAAACGGACATAGAAATAGGTTAAGCCGTGTTCGATAGTGCAACGTTTTTAAAAAATCTCACCACACAAGCGGGCATTTATAAGATGCTGAATGCGGAGGGGGAGATTATTTATATCGGTAAGGCGAAGAATCTTAAAAACCGCGTCTCCAGTTATTTTAAAAGTTCATCGGCTACGCCTAAACAACAGGCGATGGTGGCTAAAATTGCCGCTATTGAGGTGACGGTTACAGAGACTGAAAACGAGGCGTTGTTGCTGGAATGTCAGCAAATTAAACGCCATAAACCGCGTTACAATATTTGTTTGCGGGATGATAGATCCTATCCTTATATTTTTTTATCCAATCATGACTACCCGCAAATCAGTTTGCATCGTGGCGCAAAAAGAAAGCTGGGGCGTTATTTTGGTCCGTATCCCAGTTCTGTTGCGGCGCGTGAAAGTCTGAAATTATTGCAGCGGTTGTTTCCTGTGCGCCAATGTGAAGATACGGTTTATAACAACCGCACGCGCCCTTGTTTGCAGCATCAAATCGGACGATGTACCGCGCCGTGTGTGGGTTTGATTGATAAAGCCAGTTATACGCTGGATGTAGACAATACGGTGTTGTTTTTAGAGGGCAAAAGCGGGGTATTAATCGATCAGTTAATTGGTGAGATGGAAACTGCTGCGGCAGCATTAAACTTTGAACAGGCGGCGCGGTTAAGAGATCAAATTGCGCGTTTACGGTCGTTATTAGAAAAGCAATGTATTCATGGCGAAGGCGGCGATGTGGATATTATTGCTTGTGTAACAGAGGCTAATATTGCCTGTGTGCAGGTGTTTTTTATTCGTAATGGTCAGCATTTGGGCAATAAAGTTTTTTTTCCTAAAATGACCGATGCGTATGAACCTGCCGCTGTGTTGCAAGCCTTTATTCCGCAGTATTATTTAGATAAACCTGTGCCGCCTGAATTAATCATAAGTCACGCGCTGGAAGAGGCGGATTTATTGCATGATGTGTTAGTTAGCCATGCTAAACACGCGCTGGTGATGACGCATAAAGTGAAAGGTGAGCGGCTGAAGTGGCTAGAAATGGCGGCTAATAATGCTCAGAATGCGTTATTAACGCACTTAGCTTCTAAACAAAATCTACAGGCACGTTTTGTTAGTTTGCAACAGTTGCTAGACTGTGCAATTGTACCTAAACGATTGGAATGCTTTGATATTAGCCATACACAAGGCAAGCAAACCGTGGCATCTTGTGTAGTGTTTGATGAAGAAGGTGCGGTTAAATCGGCTTATCGACGCTTTAATATTACGGGTATTACGGGCGGTGATGATTGCGCGGCAATTCATCAAGCCGTTTTTAGACGCTTTAAACGCCTGCAACAAGGCGAACAGCCCGCACCCGATATAGTGTTTATCGACGGTAGCACCATTCAAGTGCGTGCCGCGCAAAAGGCATTAGCAGAATTAATGATAAACAATGTTATGATAGTCGGTGTTGCCAAAGGAGAAAATCGAAAATCTGGTCTGGAAAAGTTGATTATAGGGAGTCAGAATCAACCAATAGACATAACAGTCAGTGCGTGCGGTTTGTTGATTCAACAAATTCGTGATGAAGCACATCGGTTTGCATTAACAGGACATAGGCAACGTCGAGCCAAAGCAAGCAAGCAATCAGTGTTGGAATCTATTTCAGGACTAGGCGCGAAGCGGCGGCAGACATTATTAAAGCAGTTTGGGGGGTTGCAAGGTGTGGCACGCGCAAGTGTGGATGGGCTTTGCAGCATAGACGGCATTAGCCGAGCATTGGCACAACGAATTTACGATACTTTTCATCACTCAGATGACCATTCAATTTAACTTACCTACTAATCTCACGTTGTTGAGAATTGCGTTAATTCCTTTATTAGCCGTGGTTTTTTATCTGCCTTGGCAATATTCCAATGTGGTGTGTATGCTGATTTTTTTGGCGGCGGGTATTACGGATTGGTTGGATGGTTATCTAGCGCGAAAAATGCAATTGGAAACACCGTTTGGGGCTTTTTTAGACCCTGTTGCTGATAAATTAATGGTGGCTATTGTGTTGGTATTGTTGGTACAACAACAATCCACACCTTATTTGGCGATTCCAGCTGCTATTATTATTGGTCGGGAAATCACCATTGCGTCACTACGCGAATGGATGGCAGAAATTGGACAACGCGCCACCGTTAAAGTGTCTTCGTTAGGTAAATGGAAAACCACTGCACAAATGTTGGCAATAGGCATGATGTTGTATCGGGAAGATTTACTAGGAATACCCATCAATGCTATTGGCTACGTCCTGATGTATATTGCTGCCGCACTGACACTATGGTCTATGATTAGCTACCTACGCGCCGCGCTAACAGCCATCGCAGAAGAAGAAAAATAACAACCACATTATCAACTCAAGGTTTTAAATCAAACCTTCTGTATTTTACTAACACTAAGCGATACAGCGCATTGACACGCTGTGATATAAGAACATGGATCAAGAAAAAGACACCGCTCATACCAAAACTGAAACCCACGATGAAATCTTATTAGCCGCTTTAAAATTGTTTGCTGAAAAAGGCTATTTCAATACCTCATTAACTGATATTGCCGAAGCGGCAGATATTAAAACAGCGGGTGCGATTTATCATCATTTTAAGCATAAACAGATGATTGCTACCGCACTGTATGCCAACATCTTAGATAGCCTAAATATATCAGTTGATGAAATCAGACGTAAAAATACAAAACCCTCGGAACAATTACACGGAATCGTAGATTTATTGTTTAAGCTAACCGATGATGCACCTGCCATCATGCAGTTTTTGCTGATGCTAAAAATCAATGAGTTTTTGCCCGAAGCGAAGCCTCTAATAGAAACCGCTGCTTTTATCAAAATCATCAAAATTATTCGCACGGGCATTAGCGAAGGCGAAATACGCAATATTGACCCATTACTGGCAAATGCGTATTTTTTCGGCATTATTCATAACACCCTACGCATGGTCTTAACGGGTGCGTTAGATAAAAAAGCCGAAGCCTATCAATCGCAAACATGGTTGATTGCATGGAATGCCATTGCTAAGAAATAATATGTCTTCCACGAAAAATACGATAACTTTTCGTGCCTTTCGTGTTTTTCGTGGACAACAATGAACTTTTGGAAAACTAAAACCCTGTCTGAAATGACGACCGACGAATGGGAGTCATTGTGTGATGGTTGTGCCAAATGTTGTCTGCACAAATTAGAAGACGAAGACACGGGTAATATTTACTTTACCAGCATTGCTTGCCGTCTTATTGATCTATCTACCTGTCGCTGTACGCATTACTCCCAGCGCACGCAACACATTCCTGATTGTGTGGATATAAGACAACTGTCCACTGAACATTATCATTGGCTACCTGCAACCTGTGCTTACCGATTACTGCATGAAGGTAAAGACCTACCTGCATGGCATCCTTTGTTATCAAAGACTGCTGAAAGTGTTAAAGAAGCAGGTATTTCCATTCGCGGTTATGCGCGAATGGAATCAAAAGAAGATGATTTAGACGACTTGGAAGATTTTATTCTCGATTGGTTGGAATAAGTGCAATAGGCTATATCGAATATAGGAGGCGTATCATTCGCGTCAATTTACTCGAACGATGCGCTTCGTACCTCTGCACATCCTATGTAGCGCATCTTATCGGGTTTTTTAGAAGAACATCGGCAGACAGCCAGTAAACCGCCAGCAGAACCCGTCATCGTCTGGGATTAATCCTGCATTGCTCCAGCGGTGTTTGCCGCTGGAGCGTCAATAATGGCATTCCAATGCCAGAGCATGGAACAATACAACATAACATCTTTGGTTTAGAGAATGATTCGATATGCAAGAAGAAACATTTAAACTGACATTTTTCGCTTGGCTTGAAATTCCTTATTTCATAGGTATCAATTACGAGTCAGTTTATCCAGCCGATTACAGACCAGATATTAAAGTACAACTACGAATTAAATTTCGTAACGACTTGCTACGGATTATGACCTCTAACCGATGGACTTACGATGACTATCGGGAAAGACTGGAAAATCAAAGCAGGGAAACTCTTTTTGTGCCGCGTTATGCTACAAAAGATGAATTATCGAGTATTAAAGAGCTAGTTAAAAGGCAAAATTTACCCTATTTACATATTGAGCAATTGGAAACGGTTGTTGAGTTATCTACTGAGTTTGAAGTTCCTAAATGCTTGTACGAGGCAATTACAAAACCTGATTTTGTCCCTGAAGTACTCCCCTGTATAGGCTTCTTTAATACTGAAGTTTTGCCAAAAATAGCTTCTGTTGTTAATACATATCGTGTTGCAACTTTGCCAGCACTTCGATATTCAGTTCATCCAGTTTCAGAAAATCTGATTGGAAAAGCATTCATACAGATTCAAGATTCGACAGGGAAAATACTTAAACAATCCAGACATGATTTTGATATTCGTAACCATAATCGAAGTATGCAGCACCATGTTGTAAATTTAGGTGTCCAATCTCGTTTTGACTCGTTAATGACCGATTCTGATAACATCGAATTTGAATTACAGTTTTGTTCGGCCTATTACTTATTTCACATGCGCCGCTGGGCAGAGGCAGTGACTATTGCATCTGGTGTTGTAGATTCCCTTGTTCAAAAAGCTGTATTCTCAAAGCTAGCAGAAGATATGGCTCGGCTTTTATGGGATAAATACAGAACTCAAACTAATGATTTATTTAACCGTGTTTTTCCTGCTTTGGAATATGAAAAGTTAGCAGATGTTGAACAGATTTTATGGAAATCATTCCAAAAAGCAAAAGAGTATCGAGGTGTTGCAGCTCATGGTTCTGTTGCCAATTCATTTGACAGTGAACAAGAAGTAATAGTGCAAAAACATTTAAAAGCCTTATATAGTGTTGCTCGTTGGCTTTCAATACAAATTGGGCGACCTTGGAGGCTTGATGTTGATGCAAATGGAGAGACTCTGCCATTCTTTTGAAGCAGGGGGTAGCTTATAGGATGTGCTAAGGTACGAACGCACATCATCGTGAAAGATGCGCCTCCTATCGTCGGCACATCCTATGTCTCTACTTAGCCGTTACCAGTTCACCAACGATAAACCCATCTTCCACCGCTATCAAACGCGTATTAATGGTTTGATTTTCAACACTAACATTCGCATCCAGCTCACACGCGACGCGTAAATAATTAGGCGTGTAGCCAAATACCCGTTGTTTGCCATCCGCTAACGGCTCACTATAGCCTTCCCATAACACAGGGAATTCATTGCCGATATTCGTTAGGCAGAATTGTTGTTTCATGCTGTTGGCTAATTCGTGCAGTTGTTGGCTACGCTGTTTTTTGATGTCGCTATGGATTTGTTCAGGCAGAGTCGCTGCTTTTGTGCCTTCGCGTTTGGAATAAGTGAAAATGTGAATATGCCCAAAACCAATGCGTTGCACTGTGTCAAAACTGTCTTGCCATTCTTGTTCACTCTCGGCAGGAAAGCCGACAATAATATCGGTGGTAATATTAAAATGCGGAATTTTGGCGCGTAGCTGATTGACGATAGCGGTAAATTCGTCTGTTTTACAGCGGCGAGCCATACGCCGTAACACGCTATCAGAGCCGCTTTGTAACGGTAAGTGTAAATGCGGCATTAAGCGCGGATTATCAAACAACTGGAAAAAATCAGCGGGTAATTCCCACGGCTCTAATGAACCTAACCGTAAGCGTGGAATGTCGGTGTGGGCGAGTATGGCTTTAATTAAGTCTGATAAATTATTGCCTAAGTCACTGCCATAGCCGCCTAAGTGTACGCCTGTTAAAATAACTTCGTTGATGCCTTGGGCGTGTAGTGCGTTGATTTCATCAATCACCGCTTGAACAGGGCGACTGACTTCTTCGCCCCGCGCTACGGTGACGATGCAAAATGTACAGCGATAACGGCAACCATCTTGGACTTTGACAAACGCACGTTGTCTGCCACGGGTAAACAGCGAGATTTCCGCAGGTTCGGTGGACATGGCGGGCATGGTGTTCATGTTAAGATCGGTCATGGCTTTTTCGACCAGCGAATCTTTGTCTTTGTTGCTAACGACTAAATCCACGCCTAATAATGATTCGGCTTCCTGTTGATTTAACGTTGCATAACAGCCACTAACCACTAATTTAGCGTTGGGATTATCGCGGTGTATGCGGCGAATTAACTGGCGGGATTTTCGCGCCGCATCGCCTGTTACCGCACAGGAGTTAAGCACAATAAGATTGGCAGCTTCGGCTTGCTGGGTGATGGAATGCCCTGATTTTTGAAAGGCTTGCGCCCATGTTTCTAATTCGGCTTCATTAAGGCGGCAGCCTAAGGTTTTAAGGTGTACTAGCATGATGTCAAGGCAAAAAAAGGGGTTGATTATAACTTTTTTTGTTGTTATGGAGGCGAGTTGTTTTTAACCAATCGACTTAAATTTACGTTATCATGACTTGTTTTTAAAACGACCAACTTCAAGACCTGACAGGTTTAAAGCTGTCTGGACTGTTCTGCGTCAAGCCGTTTTTATCATTTAATTCATAATGTACGAAAATTATTCCCTAGATCGTGATTATTCAGTTGAACAACTGAAAGTTCCCCCTAATTCCATGCAGGCTGAGCAGGCAGTTTTGGGTAGCTTGATGATGGATAATCAAACGTGGGATAACGTGGCTGATTTGGTGGTCGAGAATGATTTTTATCGTCGCAATCATCAGTTAATTTTTCGCGTCATTGAGCAATTGGCAGAAAAACAAATGCCGTTTGATATTGTCACATTGTCAGATGCGTTGCGAAATATGGGGGAGCTAGACGCTATCGGTGGCATACCGTATTTGAGTATGTTGGTGGAAGATACCCCGACTGCCGCTAATATTGTCGCTTATGCTGAGATTGTTAAAGAGCGTTCAGTATTACGACAATTGATTCATGTTGGCACAGAAATTTCTGATTCTGGCTTTCATCCTGATGGACGTGACACTGCTGAATTGCTAGAACACGCTGAACGGCAAGTGTTTAAAATCGCTGAACAACGGCAAAATAATCAAAGTGGTTTCGTCTCCATTAAATCCTTATTAGCACAAACCGTTGAGAAAATCGAAAAACTGTATGGGCAAGAAGGCTCTATTACTGGCGCGAGTACAGGTTTCACTGATTTTGATGAATTGACTTCGGGCTTGCAATCTTCGGATTTAGTCATTGTTGCGGGTAGACCTTCGATGGGGAAATGCTTTGGTAAAGGTACGCCGATTTTACTGTATTCGGGTGAGGTCAAGGCGGTCGAAGATATACAAGTCGGTGATGTGTTGATGGGTGATGATTCTACGCCAAGACAGGTGTTATCTTTGGCGCGTGGACGGGAAGCCATGTACTGGGTGCGACAAAATAAAGCGATGGATTATCGTGTTAATGAGTCGCATATTTTGTCATTGAAGCGTAGCCGTATTGAAGGCAAACATAAAAACGGTGATGTTCTTAATATTCCTTTAGCTGACTATCTCAAGACTAGCACCAAGTTTCAGTCCAATTACAAAGGTTATAAAGTCGCTGTCGAATTCGCTGAACAGCCGTTGCCACTCTGCCCGTATTTTTTGGGGTTATGGTTAGGTGATGGTAGTAGTGCTTCGGTTGATATTTCAACAACTGATACCGAGGTGATTGATTATTTGCGCGGTTATGCTGAGCAGTTAAATTTACATTTAACTGAAAAATTGGCAACTGATAAACACGGCAAGGATAAATGCCCACTCTATAGTGTCAGTTCTCAAAAAAGAGGCAATCATCAAAACAATTTTTCGTTGCAGAAACTGCTAAGAGAGTTGAATTTACTCAATAACAAACATATTCCGCAGTCATTTTTAAGCAACTCCCGCGCTAATCGTTTACAACTATTGGCAGGTTTGATTGATAGTGATGGGCATTACGCGAGTCAGTACAAAATGGTCGAAATAACTCAGAAAAGCCTTGCTCTTGCCACGCAAATTAAATTTCTCTGTGATAGCTTAGGATTTAGAACATCGATGATTGCCAAGCAAGCCAATATCAAAAAAACGGGGTATCAAAGTACGGTTTATCGGGTGCGGTTTTCAGGGGATGTTAATACTATTCCCGTCAAAATTGCGCGTAAAAAAGCCGCTGTTTGGACATCTAATCGAACGTGGCAACAGACAGGCATTCATATTGAATACGATAAAGTCGATGATTACTATGGCTTCGTCTGTGATGGTAATCGCTTATTTTTATTAGAAGATATGACCGTCGTTCACAATACGACTATCGCCATGAACATGGCAGAAAACGTGGCGTTAAAATCCGATAAACCTGTATTAGTGTTCAGTATGGAAATGCCAGGCGACGCGTTGACCATGCGTATGATGTCGTCGTTAGGGCGTATTGACCAGCATAAAGTACGAACAGGTAAGCTTGAGGATGACGATTGGCCACGTTTAACCTCAGCGATTAGTTTGTTAGCCAATACTAAACTGTTTATTGATGATACGCCTGCCTTAAGCCCAACGGAATTACGCGCTAGAGCGCGGCGTGTGGCGCGTGAGCATGGGCAGTTGGGTTTGATTGTGGTGGATTATTTACAGTTGATGCAGTCGCCTAGCAGTGGTGATAATCGTGTGCAGCAAATTTCTGATATTTCCAGAGGTTTGAAAGCTTTGGCTAAAGAAATGAATGTGCCAGTCGTGGCATTATCACAGCTTAATCGTAATTTGGAACAGCGTCCCAATAAACGCCCTGTTATGTCGGATTTGCGTGATTCTGGCGCGATTGAGCAGGACGCGGATTTGATTGTGTTTGTGTATCGAGATGAAGTGTATAACCCTGATAGCCCTGATAAAGGCATTGCAGAAATGATTATCGGCAAGCAACGTAATGGTCCTTTGGGGACAGTGCGCTTGACCTTCTTGGGGCAGTACACGCGGTTTGAAAATTTTTCGGGTACGTCTTACAGTAACGAGGATTATGAATGATTCCAGCAGCCTATGCAGTGTTGAATGTAGCGGCAGCCAGCCACAATTTACAAAAAGTGCGTGAATACGCACCTCACGCCAAGATTATGGCAGTCATTAAAGCCAATGCTTACGGGCATGGCGTATTACGGCTTGCAGGGGCTTTGAGTAATGCGGATGGTTTTGCCGTGGCACGAGTCGATGAAGGTGTGCGTTTGCGTAGGGCAGGGGTGCAAAAAAGAATTGCGGTGTTGGAAGGCTTTACTTGTGCCGAAGAATTGGATGAATTAGTGGTACATGGTTTGGATGCGGTAGTGCATTCGTTCGCGCAATTAGCTATTTTTGAAGCATACACTGAGCGTGACAAAATAGCGGTATGGTTAAAACTGGATACGGGTATGAATCGCTTAGGCTTCAAACCAGCCGAGTTGCAAGCCGTTTATGCACGGTTAATGCAATGTTCGATGATTAAACAGCCGATTAATTTAATGACGCATTTAGCCAATGCCGATGCCGATGCTAAGCACGATACCATGACGCTTAAACAACTGGCGTTATTTAATGACACGCTGGCTACCTTGCCGTTAGATGCGGGTAATGAGCGCAGTATTGCTAATTCGGCAGGTATTTTGGCATGGTCACAAGCGATAACCGATTGGGTACGACCTGGCATTATGCTGTATGGCATTTCACCGTTTGCTGAATCTACAGGTGCAGAGCTAGGTTTAAAGCCCATCATGAGTTTACATTCGCGTTTGATTGCCGTTAAGCCGATAGTCAAAGGTGATACGGTAGGTTATGGCGGTGGTTGGCTGTGTGAACAAGACACGATGCTGGGCGTAGTGGCAATTGGTTATGCCGATGGCTATCCACGTTATGCGCGTGTCGGTACGCCTGTGTTAGTCAATGGTCAGCGTGTGCCGTTGATTGGTCGCGTGTCTATGGACATGATTACCGTTGATTTGGGTTCACAGCCGACTGCTAAAGCGGGTGATGCGGTGACGTTATGGGGCGAAGATTTGCCTGTCGAAGAAATTGCCTTATGCGCTAATACCATTCCGTATACCTTGGTGTGTGGTGTGACGCAACGGGTTAGGCAAATAGAAGCTATGCAGGAGTAAAAGAGTTTTAGCTGTTTTCTAAGCAATAGCTAAAGCTATTGGACTCCTATCTCAATTAACTCAAATCTCTATGGCGGACGATGACGTTAAGGTCAGGATTTTTAAAGTGTTTGCATAATGAATCGGCGAGATACACAGAACGATGTTGACCGCCTGTACAGCCAATAGCGACTGTTAAATAACTGCGTCCTTCGGCATCAAAACGTGGTAACCAACGTTCAAGAAAACTAACAATATCTTGGAAAAACTCGGTGACTAAGGGTTCTTCTTTAAGAAAATCTATGACGGGTTGGTCTTTTCCTGTTAAGGCGCGTAATTCTGGAATCCAGTAGGGATTAGGTAGCGTGCGGACATCAAAAACAAAGTTGGCATCTAACGGAATGCCATTTTTAAAGCCAAAAGATTGAAATTGCAAAGAAATATGCTTGGAATCACGTTCATTAATTTGCTCTCTAATCAGCTCGCGTAATTGATGGTAATGGGTTTTACTGGTGTCTATAACGATGTTAGCGTGTCTAGCAATCGGTTCTAGTAAAACTTTTTCAATTTTCAATGCGTCTTTTAACGGAATATTGGCATCGGTTAAAGGATGCTTTCTGCGTGTTTCGCTATAACGTTTTAATAAGGTCGCTTCTTCTGCGTGTAAGAAGATAATTTCACAACTAATGCCTTTACTGCGTATAAATTCCAAACAGTCGGAAAAATTATTTAGGCTTTCATTTTTATTGCGGGCATCAATACCAATGGCGGTTTTTTGGTAGGTTTTTTGATCTGTCAACATGACGTGACCAATGAAATCTTCCAATAAGGTGACGGGCAGGTTATCAATGCAATAATAGCCGCAATCTTCCAGTGTATCTAAGACAGTGCTTTTACCTGCACCTGATAACGCACTTACAATCAGTAGTTTCATAAGGATAGCGGTTGTTGCGGGATAAAAATTTAAGGCTCAAAGTTTAGGCGCAATAACGCGTCTTGCCCTCTGAGCCTTGCACCTGTTTTATCGGTGACTGTTGGTTTTTTCTTTGTGTTTCGTAATTTGGCGATCTAATTTATCGACCATTGCATCAATAGCAGCGTACATATCTTCTTGATGATCTTCTGCGAATAATTTCGCGCCGCTGAGTTGCAGGGTAGCTTCCGCTTTTTGAACTAATTTTTCTACGCTTAAAATAACATGTACCTCGGTAACTTTATCAAAATGACGCGCTAATCTAGCGAATTTATCGTCAATATGCGCTTTTAATGCGTCGGTTACTTCAAGATGATGACCTGTTACTATAACTTGCATGGAATAAACTCCTTTAATGGTAAATAGCTGCCTGTATGGCAGTGAACAATGGTAGTGAGCAGTTCGCGCTATAATACGCGTTTACTCTTTTCTAAGCTGCCTGTCTGGCAGTGGTGTTGAATTACAAAGTACGTTTCCTCTGACTGGACGGTGAAATAGACATCGCCTCACGGTATTTGGCAACGGTTCTTCTAGCAACAATAATGCCTTTTTCCTTTAATAGGGTGGCTATTTTGTCATCACTCAGCGGTTTTGCTAAGTTTTCAGTGCTAATTAGTTCTTTAATAAAGGCGCGAATAGCCGTTGATGAGCACTCACCACCTGATTCAGTTGACACATGACTGGAAAAAAAGTGTTTAAATTCAACGATGCCATTGGGGGTGTGCATATATTTTTGAGTGGTAACGCGGGATATGGTCGATTCGTGTAATTCTAATTCGTCGGCAATATCCTTTAATATCATAGGACGCATGGCAACGGAGCCGTGTTCCAAAAATCCTGTTTGTTTTTCTACAATACAACGTGCTACGCGTAATAGCGTATCGTTACGGTTATGCAAACTTTTAATAAACCATTTAGCTTCTTGTAAATGATTTTTCATCGTAGTGTTATCTGCGCTGTTATCGGCTCTTTTAATCAGTGTCGAATAAAAGGGATTAACACGCAATTTAGGCGCGATGTCTCGATTCAGACTTACTTGCCACTGATCATTTTGTTTTATGACATAGACATCAGGAATAACATATTCACATGCCGAGGCTTGTATTTTAGCACCTGGTTTTGGGTCTAATGCTCTGATTAATACAATGACTTGTGCCAATTGGTATTCGGTTAGGTGTAATTCACGCATGAGCTTTTCTTGATCATGCGTTGCCAGAACGTCTAAATAGTGATTAACAATAGTCAGTGCTTCGGTTTTGTAAGGTGTGTTTTCAGGTAGAGATTGTAATTGTACAGTTAAACAATCACTTAAATCTTGCGCACCAACACCGACGGGGTCGAAGCGTTGAATACAATGCAATACGGCAATGACTTCATCAAAATCAAGATCATCTAGTTGCTGTTGTAATCCCTGAAAAATATCGTCCAGCGAGTCACGAAGATAACCATCTTCATCAATAGAATCAATCAGGGTAATGGCGATAGCACGGTCACGGTCAGAAAAATGCGTCAACTCTAATTGCCATAATAAATGATCCAGCAAGGTGGATGCTTTACTATTTTGTGGTTCAAAGTCAAATGAATCAGTGGCATTGCCTGTTGGTACTAATGCGTTTTCATAAATGTCTTCCCATGAAGAATCAATGGGTAATTCATCTGGAATATCGGTTTGTGAACCTTCGCTGGTTTGTAAATCAGTATTGTCCGTTTTTTTATCGAAGTTATTATCAAACGATGAGGCACTACTGTCCTCTTCAATTTCCAGCATCATGTTTGATTCGAGTGCTTGCTGGATTTCTTGTTGTAAATCTAAGGTAGACATTTGCAACAATTTAAGCGATTGCTGCAATTGTGGCGTTAGCGAGAGTTGCTGACCTAAACGAAGATTTAAGGATTGCTTCATATTACTGTTCTTTTTATCAGCATGTTACATGCTAAAGTTATTGCCTAAGTAAACTTTGCGCACTTGCTCATTAGCAACAATCGCTTCTGCGCCGCCTTCTGCAATAACTTGACCTTGGTTGAGTATGTAAGCGCGATCACAGATACCTAATGTTTCACGAACGTTATGTTCGGTAATCAGTACGCCAATGCCGCGATCTTTTAAATGCTCAATAATTTTTTTAATATCCTCTACTGAGATAGGATCAACCCCTGCAAACGGCTCATCCAACAAAATAAACTGTGGATTAGTCGCTAACGCTCTGGCAATTTCTAGCCGTCGCCGTTCACCACCTGATAAACTGGATGCTTGTTGATTGCGTAAGCGCGTGATGTGGAATTCTTCCAGTAAATCTTCAATGAGCAATTCTATTTGCCCGCGCGTCAAATCGGAGCGAATTTGTAATACAGCGCGTAGATTATCCGCGACGCTTAACTTACGAAATATAGACGGCTCTTGCGGTAAATAACCGATACCTAATCGCGCTCTTAAGTGCATAGGATGATGTGTTATATCATGATTATCCAGCATAATCTGTCCATCATCTGCTTTAACCAAGCCAACCATCATATAAAAACTGGTGGTTTTTCCTGCACCATTAGGACCTAGTAAACCGACCACTTCACTGGTATTAACCTGTAAAGAAACGCCATTAACGACATTCCGATTATTGTAGGATTTTATGATATGCGTCGCTGTAAGTGTTGCCATTACTGCTTTTTTTCTTTAGATTTCGGTTGTAAGGTCACATGGACACGCTTAGCGTCAGAGCTGGTTTCCCCCGCTTTAACGACCGAGCTTTTGCTGTCATATTCAATCAAATTACTGGAATAAGTACCGTTACCTTGCCAGACGGT
>DFWO01000124.1 GCA_002380945.1 Methylococcaceae bacterium UBA4132
TGTCAATGCGTAACTTCTAGAATAGTTGAATATGTAGAGACGTTGTAATGTAGCGTCTCTACGTTAGTGACTTGAGTTGATGAAGAAATATTTGTAGGGTAGGGGGCATTAACCATTGTTATGATGAGAACGCTTTAATATATGCCAGATGGAACGCACATTAGACTCAGATTCAGGTAGTAATAAAGTAAGAGCAATTTCTTCAATGGCAGCTAGTATGCAGATGATAGCCGCCCATCGAAACGGCCAAGCAGGTCCGCCGAAAAACAACACATACAAAGACAAACCCATACAGGCAGCTGCAATTTTTACGCCCCAAGTGTGATAGCTAGTAAAACACCCAAACTTACTAAAGCCCACCACAGCGGGTAACAAACAACTGGCAACCATCAAGACCACAAAAATCAGCTCTCTACGCACCACCTCTGGCCATAACCACCAGCAACCAATAGCGGTAGTCAGATAAGTGACAACATCCGCCCAACTATCCAAAACAGCACCAAATTGGGATACTTGTCCCGTCAATCGTGCGGCTAGACCGTCTAATAAATCCGTTAAAAAAGCCAACGCTAACAACACCATAAAAGCAATACCATAGCCCTGCCATGCTAAACCTAATAAGCCGAGGGCAGCTACAAATCGAAACCCTGTCAGTAGATTAGGCAAGGTTAGTTTAGATTGTTCTAAAGGCTGTTGATTATTCATAAGCTAAATGAAGCGGTAAGTGGCGCGTGATCTGAAAGTGACTGCCAAGGTGAATGCGTCAGTTGCTCACACGATACCAGTGTCAAACCACGATAATAAATCCTATCCATCTGCAAAAAAGGTAACCAAGCAGGAAAAGTACGCGCATAGCGTCCATGCGTTTGTCGAAAAGCCTCATGTAAATCGAGATGATTAAGAAAAAGTCGCCCTGCTTGCCCGCGCCAATCGTTAAAATCGCCCGCGACAATCAAGGGTGCATCATGCGGGACGTGACTATCAATACGATCACACAGTTTGCTTATTTGTCCGCGACGTTCTTTACCCATCAAACCAAAATGAATACAAACGATATGTACATCCTGATTGCTGTGCGGAAGCCGAATAACGCCATGCAGAAGACTACGACTCGCCCAAGGAAAAGGAGATACGTTAATATTTTCCCAGCGTTCAAATGGATGCTTGCTTAAAATAGCATTACCATGATGCCCCGCATGATAAATTGCATTTTTTCCATAGGCGAAAAATGGCCAGACACCTTCAGCAATAAACTCAAATTGTGACTGAGTAGGCCAATTGTCCACTTTTTTTTCATGGCGTTGATGCTCACCTTGCATTTCTTGCAAGAACAGCAAATCAGCATTCGCCGCGACCAATGCGTCACGAATCTGATGCAATACAAAGCACCGATTACCCGTGTTAAAACCTTTATGGATATTGTAAGTTAATACTCGCACGCCTTGCTCTTTCATAGCACTCCTGATGTTAGACGTTATCTCTAATAAGGTCGATTGCGAATATGCAATCGGTAAAGAATGGGAGACACAAATTCCTCACACAGAAAAAAAAGCCCCACAACTAATATAATGTCAATAAAACTCAGTGCTAGCGACTCTTTTAACACCCATAAGGGTAACAATGATTCTGGTACAGTATCAAGACCTCTGGCGCGGCTGCTTTCAATATTACCCAAACGACGTTTAATAAAACTTGCCAATAAATCGCCTGTCATGGTCAGCGTACCGAATAATATACCCGTTAAAGGGGCTAATCCCGATAACATCGCCACCACTGTGGTAAAAAAAACCGCTGAAAACAAGCCCCGCCACGTTTTGCTATGACCCAATAAACGATAGCCATCATTTAGCGTAAGTCCGTTATCTATCGGTCTTGCTAACAACCGCTTGCCAAGTATTTTATTGACAATGACGGGCGCACCATTCGCTACCATAAGCAATAACAAGGCTTGAAATAGGCAATACCAACACAACGACATATTTGTATAGCTCCTCTTAACAAGTTAAAAATGCAGGCAACAATCAGACAGTCATAATAAAAATTAATTCGTTGTAATATCAATTTTAATTGGCAAATAGCAAGAGCTTAAAGAAAGCCTATCCTAATCGTGTTATATAGGACAAAATTTTAATAAAGTTTGAGGAAAAATAGCCATTATGGAATTAATCTGGGTTGGTACAGCCTATCTAGCGGGTTTAATCAGCAGCCGTTTATATTTTCCGCCATTAGTAGGCTACTTAATAGCGGGCTATGTTCTGAATGCTATGGGCATTAAAATGGACGGCACATTAGCGCATTTGGCAGACATTGGCATTCAACTATTGTTGTTTACTGTCGGTTTAAAAATAAAGTTGCGTTCATTGTTACGGTATGAGGTTTTAAGTGTTGGTGGAACACACTTGCTTCTTGTCACGGCAATGTCTATGTTCGTTTATTTCGGTTTTGGTGGGCAAGTTGCTGGAGGCTTAGTATTAGGTGCGAGTTTGGCTTTTTCCAGTACCGTTTTAGCGATTAAAGTGTTAGAAGACAGTGGCGAACTGTCTACTCTGTATGGTCGTGATGTCCTCAGTATTTTAATTTTACAAGACATTGTTGCTATCGGTTTATTAGCTATTGCCGATGGCAAGTCGCCCACACCTTGGGCATTTGGCTTATTGCTGATTCCTTTTCTTCGCCCTTTAGCCTATCGTTTACTGAATGCCAGTCGTGATCGTGAATTAAAATTACTGTTAGGCGTATTGATGGCATTAGCTGGCGGTGTATTAGCTGGAAAAGTGGGTATTTCTAGCGATATAGGCGCGTTACTGATGGGCGTTATGTTGGCTGGACATACTGATATAGAGGAACTTTCTGAGAAATTATGGGGCTTAAAAGAACTCTTTTTAGTCGCGTTTTTTCTACAAATCGGCTTAAGCAACTTACCCAGCTATGACGAAGTATTACAGGCATTAACACTCACCTTGCTATTGCCCTTACAAGGCGGCTTATTTTTCGTATTGTTTTTGTTGACAGGATTACGAGCCAGAACCGCTTTTGTTTCTTCGTTAGCGTTGATGACTTACAGTGAGTTTGCGTTAATTACCTCAAATGCGATGGTTAACGCACAACTATTACCCCCAGTTTGGAAACCTATTATTGGCTTAGCCGTAGCACTATCATTAGCAATAGCCGCGCCGTTAAATCATTTTTCTCATCGGCTATTTTCTGTGTTGGAACGTTTTTTAATTCGTTTTGAACGAAAAATGGACAGTACAGATCGCTTGCCCAGTAGTATTGGTGTGGCGGAGTGGTTAATTATTGGTATGGGGCGTACTGGAACTTCGGCGTATCTTGCTTTTCATCAACAAAATATCCGTGTTTTAGGTTTAGATGCCGACCCTACCGTATTAGAACAGTTACTTGCTGACGGACGGCGAGTTATTTATGGCGATGCTGAAGATACTGAACTTTGGGAAAAAATCCCCTTGGCAAAAATCAAGGGTATTGTGCTGACTGTGCCAGAACTTGAAGTCAGAGTATCGACGATAAAACAACTAAAAGCCCGTCAATTTACAGGTCATATAGGGACGATATGTTTTCATGATGAGGAGGAAAGTAAACTTTACCAGCTAGGTGCGACGTTTGTGATTCATCCGTTAATGGAAGCAGGCAAACAATTAGCAGAACAAATGTTGGACTCAACGCGTAATCCGCTATAGGTTGGGTTGCCGTATTTCGGCAACCCAACCTAACAATTAAACTGTATAAGTCGAAGAAGCGGTTTTACCGCCGTGACCTGTCCAGTCGGTATGGAAGAATTCGCCGCGTGGTTTGTCGGTACGCTCATAAGTATGTGCGCCGAAGTAATCACGTTGTGCTTGCAATAAATTAGCGGGTAAGCGTTCAGTGCGGTAGCCGTCGTAATAGGCTAGGGCAGAGGAGAACGCAGGGGTAGGAATGCCCAGTTCTACGCCTAAAATAACCGCTTTGCGCCAACCTGCATCGGCTTTTTGCATGGCATCAATGAAGAAATCAGCCAACAATAAATTTTCTAGCTCAGGATTTTGGTCATAAGCTTGTTTGATGTCATTGAGGAATTGGCTACGAATAATACAACCACCGCGCCACATTAAGGCAATCTCACCGTAGTTTAATGACAGATTGTATTCTTTTGACGCTTCGCGCATTAAACGGAAACCTTGCGCGTAAGAAATGATTTTTGCCGCGTACAGCGCGTCACGAATAGCGTTAATCATCGCTTGTTTATCGCCTGTAAAGGCAGGGGCATTTTTAGGCAATGCGGCAGCGGCAGCAACACGTTCAGATTTTTGCGCTGATAAACAACGAGCGAATACTGATTCACCAATCAAGGTTAACGGAATACCTAAGTCTAAGGCGTTAATACCTGTCCATTTGCCTGTGCCTTTTTGTCCAGCAGTATCGAGAATTTTATCAACTAAGGGCTGACCGTCTTCATCTTTATACGCCAAAATACCCGCCGTGATTTCAATCAAATACGAGCTGAGTTCACCTTGATTCCATTCGGCAAAAATAGCGTGCATTTCATCGGCGGTTAAACCTAAGCCTTCTGACATTAATTGATAGGCTTCGCAAATTAGCTGCATATCGCCGTATTCAATACCGTTGTGTACCATTTTGACATAGTGACCTGCGCCATTATCACCTACCCATTCACAACATGGTGCTCCGTCAACATGTGCGCTGATGGCTTGGAAAATTGGCTTAACGGCAGACCATGCTGCTTTATTACCACCTGGCATGATAGATGGCCCGTGTCTCGCACCTTCTTCACCACCTGATACGCCTGTGCCGATGTAGAGAACATTTTGTGCCGCTAAATCAGCAGTGCGGCGATTGGTGTCAGTAAATAGAGAGTTACCACCATCAACAATAATATCGCCCGCTGATAACAGCGGTACTAATTTATTGATATACGCATCAACTACTTCGCCCGCTTTGACCATTAACATAACGATGCGTGGCGATTCCAAACTATCAACCAGTTCTTCTAATGAGTGTGTACCGACTACGAGCGTGTCTTTAGCAGGACCCTCTAAAAATTCATCTACAGTACTGGTGGTGCGGTTATAAACAGCGACTTTAAAGCCGTGGTCGTTCATGTTCAGGACTAAATTTTGCCCCATGACTGCCAGACCGATTAATCCAATATTTGCTTTCATGTTTGCCTTTTGGTGGAGTTATTAACCGTGAAATTTTAACATAGTTTGACGGGGTGATAGCTTGTCCACGAAAAACACGAAAATAAATAATTTATTAAATTCACTTGGTTATAGTTGTAATACCGTTCGTGTCTTTCGTACTTTTCGTGGAAAATGATTTTTTTACAGTCTCGTTAGCGTAACCCAACATTTGCTATTAACGTGTTGGGTTTATGGCTGTTGCCTAACCACTTTTTGAACCATTAAACCCCAATTAATGGTAAATTATCACGATTATTGCGTCACAAATATCAAACCATGAAAAAATCTATACAACTAAAATTAGAAAGTCTTTGCGAACGTTACGACGAAATCGCCGCATTATTATCAGAACCTGAAATCCAGAACAACCAAAATAAATTCCGCGCACTCAGCCAAGAATACGCACAAATTGCGCCGCTGGTAGATTGTTACAAACGCTATGAGCAAACGCAGGCAGATTTAACCTCCGCGCAAGAAATGGCAAACGATAGCGATCCCGAATTGCGTGAAATGGCAAAAGAAGAAGTTAATGAAGCGCAAAGTCAATTGGATGCCATTGACCACGAATTACAATTATTGTTACTACCCAAAGACCCTAACGATAACCGCAATATCTTCCTAGAAGTCAGAGCAGGAACGGGCGGTGATGAAGCGGCAATATTTTCGGGCGATTTGGCGCGTATGTATCAGCGTTATGCAGAACGACGCGGCTGGCAAACGGAAATTATCAGCGAAAGTTTTGGCGAACACGGCGGCTATAAAGAAGTCATTTTGCGCGTGTCAGGGCGTGATGTGTATTCCCAATTAAAATTTGAATCAGGTACACACCGCGTACAACGTGTGCCAGAAACCGAATCACAAGGGCGTATTCATACCTCCGCGTGTACCGTCGCCATCATGCCCGAAGTGGAAGAAGTCGATGCCATTGATATTAATCCTGCTGATTTAAAAGTCGATACTTACCGCGCCTCAGGTGCAGGTGGTCAACATATTAACAAAACTGAATCCGCGATACGCATCACGCACATTCCAACGGGCGTAGTGGTCGAATGTCAAGATGAACGCTCACAACATAAAAACCGTGCCAGAGCCATGTCATTATTAGCTTCACGTTTATTATCCGCCGAACAAGAAAAGCATCACGCCGAACAATCCTTAACCCGCAAATTACAAGTCGGCAGCGGCGACCGTTCCGAACGCATCCGCACCTACAACTACCCACAAGGACGCTTAACCGACCACCGTATCAATTTAACCTTGTATAAATTAGATGACATCATGCAAGGCGGCTTAGAACACGTCATTAACCCGTTGATTAGTGAACATCAAGCGGAGTTATTGACGCAGTTGGGGGATGAGTAATTTCACGTTTGATGGTTTAAAAGTGCATCACAGTGAGAGTTATGGATAAAAGCTGCTGTTATTATTTGTTGAGCATATTCTGATTTATGAAAATTGAAACACTAAAAAAGCGTTTAAATAAAAATCGCCCCATGACAGAAATTACTCTGAAAATACCGAGTGATGTACTAGAGGATTTAAAACGAGTCGCGCTTAAATTAGGTTTTTCAGATTATCAGCCTTTAATTAAAGCCTATATCGGACAATCTTTGCGTAAAGATTTAGAGTTATTAGAAGAGGATACCATCACCGCTTTTATTGCCAGCCTTGAACGTCATGGCGTTAATAATGACACCATTAAAGAAGCATTATCAGAAATCGTGCATCATTGAATAAGTTTATACATACGGCGCATTACGCTACCGCTAATGCGCCTTACGAGTTGATGTGATGATTAAAGGGATTCGTGATTTGATTGCAATGATTGGATAATTTTGAGAAGAAGGAATATTAATGACAAACGACCAAGCTATATATATAAAATCTGCAATTGACGCGATATATGGAGAGGATGATGATTTCGTTGTATTGGGACTTACTGGACGAACTGGAAGTGGTTGTTCAACAGTTGCAAAAATTCTTGCATCCGATAAAGATTTAGTTCGCCATTCTCTCTGTTGTGGCAATAATCCATCAACCAATGATGAAAGAAAACAAAGAATTATTTATAGACATTTTTCCAAGACGTGGTGTCCATTTCATCTTATTCAAGTGTCATCAGTAATAACTTTAATGATGATTAAGGATGAGGACTGGAAAAATGCTATAGATGAATCTGTTGAGCATTTATCCACTGAGACAAAAAAATCTTTAAAAGATAAACTTATCGAACTTGAAGATAATTATAAAACTTTCAAAGGTAGCATAGAATCAGAGAAAGATAGTTTGATCAAATTTTATACAAAAAAATTACCAGAACAGTACAAAGAAATACGAGAATTACTTGGAGAAAGTGATTGCGTAAAGTTATATCAGGCTATCGGTACAAATATTAGATTATCTGGCAAACCATTTTGCAAAGAACATTCAGAAAAAAGTTTTTTTACTTTAGCTGAAGAAATTAATTTAATAATAAAAGAAATAAGAGAGATAAATAAATCTTTAGGACAGAAAACATTAATAGCTATTGATGCTATTAGAAATCCATTTGAAGCCATATACTTTCAAGATAGATACTCTGCTTTTTATTTGGTTGCCGTTTCATGTCCAGATGACCAAAGAGTTTCTCGACTTTACAAGCTAGGTTATTCAAAAAAAGATGTTGATATTATTGATAAACAAGAATATAGGTCTCGAAAACTATGTGATACTGATACCTATTATGTTCAAGATATTCAATCTTGTTTACAAAGGTCTGACATATACATAAGCAATCCAGATGACATTAATAAAGTATCGGAATATACAAATTTATCTAATCAAATAATTAGATTTGTTTCTTTAATGAAACGTCCTGGAATAATAACTCCAACGGCTGTTGAAAGAACCATGCAGCTTGCCTACACAGCAAAACTAAATTCAGGGTGCATATCTAGGCAAGTCGGAGCAGCAATAACGGATGAAAACTATTCAATACAAGCAATAGGGTGGAATGATACTCCTCATGGTCAAGTTCCATGTAACCTTCGTAATAGAGAAGATTTACTTAGTGGCTTTGATCAATTTGCTTACAGTGAATATGAACGAGGCGATGAAGAATATTTGTCTTTCTTTCGTAAAGAATGTGAAAAATACACCCATATAGGTAAAGATGACTCTGGACGTAATTTATCATATTGTTTTAAATCTGAATATAATACACTAACAAAAAAAGATAATCAGGTTCATACACGCTCATTACACGCAGAAGAAAATGCGTTTTTACAAATATCAAAATATGGCGGTCGAGGAATTAAAGGTGGAATATTATTTACCACTGCAAGTCCGTGTGAATTGTGTGCAAAAAAAGCCTATCAGCTTGGGATAACGAAAATTTATTATATTGATCCATATCCTGGAATTGCCATGTCACACATTATCAAGGGAGGAACAAATAACCCTGAATTAATTTTATTTCATGGCGCAATTGGACGAGCATTTCATCTTTTATATACACCAATTATTCCATATAAAGATGAGCTAAATATTTTTAAACAAAATTTATAACACAGCATTGCAGGTTGGGTTGCCGCTTTTTGGCAACCCAACATAAAACCAATACACGCTGGTTTTGTTGGGTTGGCTATCGCCAGCCCACCCTTGTATCTCTCCAAAC
>DFWO01000012.1:0-3772 GCA_002380945.1 Methylococcaceae bacterium UBA4132
TCTGTCAATGCGTAACTTCTATATCTTATCCAATCTGCTAACAAGCGTTTTTCAGACTTATCAGCTCATAGGATGGGTAGCGCAACGCGAAACTCATCACGTCGTCGATTCATTCGGTCGATTCATTCGGCTGTCGCCTCTACCCATCTTACCCGATAAAAACCACCTTTAGTTAAAACCAAAAACAGTTTTTTATTGCCTGTAACGACAGGATTTACTTCATGGTAACTTATACGTTACTATTTTCTCATGAAAATCACGGAATATATCAGAGAAGATGGCTTTAATCCCTATCAAAAATGGTTTAACTCACTTGATGCTATAGCTGCCGCAAAAATCGCTGTTGCTAAGGTAAGGCTTGAATTGGGTAATACGTCTAATATCAAATGGTTCGATAGCATTGGCGAGTATCGCATTGATTGGGGCGCGGGTTATCGGATTTATTTGGCTAAGGACGGACAATATACAATTGTTTTGTTCGGCGGCAGTACTAAAAAAACGCAACAAAAAGACATCGACAAAGCAAAAGCTCTTTTTGCTGAATACAAATCTCGCAAAAAACAGGACAAATTATGACGCTTACGCAAGATTATAAACTCACGCTACATCAACGTGTGGAAAACGACCCCGCTTTTGCTAACGCCTTGTTAGACGAAGCGATTTCATTATTTTTGAACGGCGAAGCAGATGTTGCCCGTTTGGTGTTGCGTGATTTAGTCAACGCAACCATAGGCTTTGAAACGCTGGCTCTTGAAGTAAACAAGCCAAGCAAAAGTGTACATCGTATGCTCTCAGCAAAGGGCAATCCAACGATGGATAATTTAACTAAAATAGTCGGTGTACTGAAAACGCGCTTAAACTTAACTATCAACGTTTATACAACGGTTTGTGACTCTTAACATTTCTGAACCGCCTCTACCAAGTACCGCGTACGTTGGGGTAAGCTTTAAGCGAACCCCAACTTACAGTAAATTTACGCCGCAAAATTCGCGCTAGCAAAATCCCAGTTTGCTAAGACCCAAAACGCTTCCAAATAGTTTGGACGTGAATTGCGAAAATCAATGTAATACGCGTGTTCCCATACGTCACAAGTCAATAACGGTGTTTGACCTGCTGTTAATGGGCAACCTGCGTTGCTGGTGCTAACTAAGGCTAAACTGCCGTCAGCATTTTTTACTAACCACGCCCAACCTGAACCGAATGTAGTTACGGCACATTTAGTAAATTCTTCTTTAAATTTGTCAAAGGAACCAAATGTTGCGTCGATAGCATCGGCTAACGCGCCAGTTGGTTTACCTGCACCTTTCGGTGTTAAGCTGTTCCAGTAGAAAGTGTGATTCCAAATTTGCGCTGCATTGTTAAAAATACCGCCTGACGATTTCAAAATAATGTTTTCTAACGAAGCACCTTCAAACTCAGTGCCTGGGACTAAATTGTTCAGGTTAGTGACATAGGTTTGATGATGTTTACCGTAGTGATACTCTAACGTTTCAGCAGAAATATAAGGTGCTAATGCGTCTTTAGCATAAGGTAAAGCAGGAAGTTCAAAAGCCATGAAGGTCTCCTAAGATTAAGTGAATGAAGTATTGCGAACAAAACTCAGTAAATACCAAGTAATTTACTTGGCTATAACTTTAGCACTGCTAGGCAATTAAATAAAGTGGGGGTTTGTACCGTTAGGCTAATCACACTAAAATGCTGCGCTTACACTGGTTATCTCATCCCCTTGTCAACGTCGTTTAAAGTACGCTGTTGTAAAACTTAGTCACTCATTAAAACACCATGCTGACTCGACTGATTATTTATTTTGCTTATGTCCTAAAAAGATCGTTGCGTTATCGGCGTATAAAGCTGTTTTTCTACGATTTACTGGAAAATCCAGACAGTAAAATTAAAGCTTATTTTGATATATTCATGATTTGCCTCGTTATGACGAGCGTATTGTTGCTGATTTATGAAGTTAATAGTGAATTAAATGAAGTCGATATATGGTTTGAGCGCGGTATTATTGCCCTGTTTATCTGGGAATACTTGCTTAGAGTTTGGCTATGCAACGATAGCCACAAAATTTTTCTCGATTATTACGAAAAAACCCGCTATTTAAGTATTCCATTTCGGCTAAGAAAGGCAATATGGTTAGTTTTTACGCAAAAAATGGCGTATATGCTCACGCCCTTAGCATTAATTGATTTACTGGCTATTATTTCCATCTACCGACCGCTACAAATACTGCGTATCTTTCTGATTTTTCGGCTATTAAAATTATTTCGCTATTTTAATAACATCAAATTATTTGCCGACGTTTTAGCCAGTAAACGCTTTGAACTGTACACACTGGCTATTTTTCTAGGGTTTTTAATTTTTATCGGCTCTATCAGTATTTATTTATTAGAACACCGCGACAACAGCAAGCAGGTCAGCGATTTATTTGACGCGCTTTATTTCACCATTGTAACGGTTGCAACCGTTGGCTTTGGTGATATATCGCCGCAAACGACAGGCGGACGCTTAGTGGCAATGGCAATGATTTTTTCTGGTTTAGGGGTATTATCTTTTTTCACCTCTATTATTGTCTCGGCATTGAGCGAGAAAATACCAGAATTACGCGATCAAAAAACCCACAGTGAACTTAGTCGTTATAACAATTTTGTGATTATTTGTGGGTTTGGACGGGTAGGTCAACACATTGCCACTCAGCTTGAAAAAGATCAGCAACATTTTGTCATTATTGATATTGATGTTGAGCGCATTGCAAAAGCTAAGCGGCGCGGTTATCTGGCTATTCATGCCGATGCGAGTCGCAACAAAGTATTAAACGCGGCGGGTATTAATAACAAAGCCACAGCCGTATTATGTACGACAGGGAGTGATGTGATTAATGTATATATTACTCTTACCAGTCGGCATTTAAATCCAACTATTCGCATTATTTCTCGCGCTAATCATCGGGAAAACGTCAGAAAACTATACCAAGCGGGCGCAAATGATGTATTACAACCTTTTGAAATAGCCAGCTTAGTCGTTGCCGAATATATCGGTCAGCCTGTCGCTTTTGAAGCCATTGTGGGTATTATTAATGAAGAAAAAAACTTTATCATGGAAGCGTTGTGTATCAATGCAGGCTGTTTTCTTGACGGTATGCGTCTTGCAGATATTGACTTTGAACAACGCAAACTCATGTTAGTGGGTGTCATCAGTACCCATTTCTTACATCAAAAACATAAAAATAAGTATCCCATCAAAGATCAGCATTTTTATTTTAATCCTGCAACCAGCTTTGAATTACAGGCAAATGATTTGTTAGTGTTATTAGGTAAAGAAGTCAGTATTGATTATTTTCGTCAGCAAATTGAAGAAAGCAGTACACCCAAACGCAGGCTAAAATCATGAAACGAATTGTCGTATTTGGTTACAGCGTCATGTCTTTGGAAGTCATGAAGCGATTGAATGCCAAACAACACAGCGTGTTATTTATCAGCGAAGATGAGGACGAAGCGGCACTCATTAGCGATCAAGGTTTTGAAACCATGATTATTGATTTTCGCAATGATGAAGAGCTTAAGTTAGTCGGAATAGGCTTTGGTGTTGACATTATTTTCTGTTTTTATCCTACCGATTCAGACAATGTGTTTTTAACTATTTCAGCGCGCGCGCTTGATAAAGAACTCAACATTATAGCTATTGTCGATGATCCCGAATCCGCCGAAAAATTATTAGCCGCAGGGGCGAATAAAATTATTGACCCTTATGAAATTTGCGCACGGCGTACCCA
>DFWO01000012.1:4085-9892 GCA_002380945.1 Methylococcaceae bacterium UBA4132
CAGCATGATTTAAACATCGCGCAAATAGAAATTCCTAAAGGCTCTTACCTTGAAGACTCTAAAAGCAGTGACTTAAAATTGGCAGAAAAATACAATTTAATCCTAATTGGCATTGTTGATAGAGAACTAGGCGATGCCTTGCATTTTGCCATTAGTGAAAAAAAACACACCCTAAATGCAGGGGATGTTCTAGTTGTCTTAGGACCCTCTAACGAAATTGAACACTTTAAATCAGCAGTGAATGGAGGTTATATATGTTTTATCTAATACGATTTAATTCAAGAATTTGGTTTTTTTTAGGCTTTCTAGGCTGCATGAGCTTATTAGCAATGGGTGCGTATTTTCAGTTTGCAGAAAAGTTAGAACCTTGCCCGTTATGTATTTCCCAACGACTAGCGATTTTAGCCACAGGCATCGTATTTTTGATTGCCGCTGTTCATAATCCACAGCAAACAGGCACAACTCGCTATGCAATTGCAGGAGCAATTACCGCATTACTGGGCGCGTCCATCTCCACGCGCCACGTTTGGTTACAACACTTGCCACCTGAAGAAGTCCCCGAATGTATGGGCGCGGACTTAAGCTATATGTTGCAAAATTTTCCATTATTTGACACCCTTAAACTCATGCTCAACGGCACAGGTGATTGTGCCAAAGTGGATTGGACGCTATTCGGTTTTAGTATGCCTGCATGGACATTAGTTGCTTTTTTAATGTTGGCGACGTTAAGCGTGTTACAAATCTGGAATTACAAAGCCTCGTAGCGATGAAGTTCAAAATCTACAAATCGTAGGTTAAACACACCATCGCTAAGGTGCTGAGACATCACGCCTAACTGATTCATAAAACTAACGCCTGTAAGCGCATGATAATCTTCTGCCTGTCCATATTGCCCTGCTACGCTTATATGACATTTTCAATATTTTACTGGATAATACCCCTGCACTATCGTCATCCTAGGCGGGTCATTACAAATATATATTAACGGCGAATACAAAGCAGGACGCAATCAATCATGCTGGTTTGGTGATATTTCCCACAACATCCATCCACTATAGATAAATAGTATGAACAAGTTTTTTTTAACTCTGCTACTGGTAAGTTGCCATCTATCAGTCCAAGCCGCTGACACATCGACTACAACATTGCCACACATCCTTGCTGGCAAACATCGCTCTAGCGAACATAAACACCGTGATCAATATCGCTATCCTCAACAAACCTTAGATTTTTTTGGCGTAAAGAATGATATGACCGTGGTTGAAATCTGGCCAAGTGATGGTTGGTACACCGAAATTCTTGCCCCCTATTTGAAAGACCACGGCAAACTGTACGCCGCGCATTTTTCAGCCGATGCCAAAGAAGCCCGTTTTCAAAAAAGTCGGCAACAATTTATCAGCAAACTAAAGGCAGAACCGAAAATCTACGGTAAGGTTGAAGTAACCACGCTACAACCGCCTGACCAACTACAAATAGTGCCCGACGACTCTGCTGATAGAGTATTAACTTTTCGTAACGTCCATAACTGGATGAAAACCGATCAAGCCCCTGCGGTATTTAAAGCCATGTTCCGCGCCTTAAAATCAGGCGGCATCTTAGGCGTAGTGGAACACAGAAACTCCTCATTAAAACCACAAGACATCCATGCAGTATCAGGTTATGTCAGCGAAGATTATGTCATCGCATTAGCAAGAAACGCGGGGTTTGAGTTTTTGGATAAATCGGAGATTAATGCTAACAGCAAAGACAGCAAAGATTATCCTGAAGGTGTCTGGACACTGCCGCCTACCTTAAGATTGAAAGATAAAGACCGCAACAAATACCTAGCCATTGGTGAAAGCGATCGTATGACGCTTAAATTTGTTAAGCCGTAAGGTACGCATCGCGTACCCGAAAAAATGATTTTTAAACTTGCCATTGCCACGCCGCTTTATCAACTGTTTGATTATCTGCCGCCGCTTGATATTGAGAGCGATAATATTCAACTAGGTTCGCGCGTAGTTGTGCCGTTTGGTAGAGGCAATCACAAAAAAATCGCTGTTTTGATGGAAATCACTGACTACAGCGATTGCGAGTTTGATAAATTAAAGCGTGTTGAGCGTATCATCGACCAGCACTCATTACTCTCTGCACACGACTTAAACCTACTAAATTGGGTTAGTCGTTATTATCACCATCCGATTGGTGAAGTTATTAGCCTAGCGTTTCCTACGGCACTACGACAAGGCAAAGCTGCCAAACTCGCCGCTGAAAAAAATATCCAAACCACTGAACTCAGCAACGCCGCCTTAACCAGCAATCCCGCTCAGCAAACTGCCATAGATTCAGTCTGCGCTAGCTTAGGGCAATTTGCCGTATTTCTACTGGAAGGTGTGACAGGTAGCGGCAAAACCGAAGTGTATTTACAAATTATTCACGAGGTGCTGAAACGCGGGCAACAAGTGTTAGTGTTAGTGCCTGAAATCAGTCTCACACCGCAGCTGGAAGCCCGTTTTAAACACCGTTTTGCAGTGAATATTGCGGTATCGCATTCCAAATTAACCGACAATCAACGACAAAACGCGTGGCTACAGGCACAGCAAGGCATTAGCCCTATTCTACTAGGTACGCGCTCAGCGTTGTTTACGCCCTTTCGTAATCTGGGCTTAATTATTCTCGATGAAGAACATGATGCCTCGTTTAAACAACAAGAAGGTGTACGTTTTTCAGCGCGTGATACCGCTGTTGTACGCGGCAAACTGTTAAATATTCCCGTGTTACTAGGCTCGGCAACACCATCTTTTGAAAGCCTGCATAACGTCGCAAAACAACGTTATCAATGGCTACATTTGCCAGAACGGGCAGGCTACTCAATAAAACCTGTGTTGCAATTATTGGATATTCGCAATAAAAAAATGCGCGAAGGTTTATCCGAAGCCTTGCTCAGTGAAATATGTAATACGCTAGCAAACAATGAACAAGTACTATTATTTTTAAATAGGCGTGGCTTTGCGCCGACTCTGATTTGTCATAGCTGTGGTTGGGTGGCGCGGTGTCTGCACTGTGAAGCCAATCTGGTGATTCATGCCGATGAAGCTCTGTTACGTTGCCATCATTGCGGCACAGAACACCGCTTGATTAATACCTGCCCTGCTTGCAAAACAGGTGAACTCACCCCCTTAGGTTTAGGCACGGAACGGGTAGAAAAAGTGCTGGCAAAATTATTTGCCGATAAAACCATTCTGCGTTTAGACCGTGATTCCACCAAGCGCAAAGGGACGCTGGAGAATTATTTAGAACAAATTCATCAAGGCGATGTGGATATTATTTTAGGCACTCAAATGCTTGCTAAAGGTCATCACTTTCCTAATGTTACGCTAGTGGCAATACTCGATGTAGACAGCGGTTTATTCAGCATTGATTTTCATACTGCTGAAAAACTAGCGCAATTGATAATACAAGTATCAGGACGTGCAGGACGCGCCGAAAAAATAGGGCGTGTGCTGATGCAAACCCGTCAACCCACTCATCCTTTGCTAACCACGCTGATTGAACACGGTTATGCACAGTTTGCTAACAGCGCGTTAGCTGAACGCCAAGCCGCACAATTACCACCGTTTAGTTATCAAGCCTTACTTAGCGCACGCGCGCGTGATGCTGAATTACCGCCTGTTTTTCTACAAGCTATTATAGATTTAGCCGCTCAAGTCGATAATAAAACCGTACTATTACTTGGTCCTGCCGCCGCACCAATGGCTAAACGGGCTGGCTTTCATCGTTATCAATTGCTATTACAAAGCAAGCAACGCAGTGATTTACAAGCACTCCTGACTACACTGATTCCCGAAGTGGCAAAACTTAAACTTGCCGCCAAAGTACGCTGGTCACTGGATGTTGATCCTATTGATTTGTATTAATGTCCACCAAAAGCACGAAAGACACGAAAAAAGTTAATTTTTTAAAATGTATCGTAGAGACGTTGCGGTACAGCGTCTTTGTAATAAACAAATTACCGATATTTATACACTAGCCAATTTTTCGTGCTTTTCGTGTCTTTCGTGGACAATACGCTGTGTTATTATTCTAAACACTACACTTGTCATCTTGAGTTTATCGCCATGCCTAAAATTACCCAACTGTCCCAATTAGATTTAACTAAAACGTATAGTTATGCTGATTATTTAACATGGCAATTTGATGAAGCCGTCGAACTCATCAAAGGCAAAATCATGTTAATGTCACCTGCGCCGAATGTGAAGCATCAAGGTATTTCTATGAACCTGAGTAGTTTATTACACAGCTATTTCCATCATAAAAAATGCCGTGTGTATGCCGCACCTTTTGATGTACGTTTATACGACCGCAAAAAATCCATTTTAGCCAATAAAGAAATCCATACCGTGGTGCAACCTGATTTATGCGTGATATGTGATACGGATAAATTAGATGAACAAGGCTGTAATGGTGCGCCTGATTGGATTATTGAAATATTATCTAAAGGCAACTCCAAGCGGGAAATGCAGATTAAATATGCGTTGTATGCCGAAAGTGGGGTCAGCGAATACTGGCTAGTGTATCCTTATGAACAAGCCATTTATCAATTTGTCTTAGACGATGATGGGCATTATCAATTGAAAGCGATGTACGCTAACGGCATCGCCACACCGCATTTATTTCCTGAACTCAGCATTGATTTGAGCGAAGTGTTTGACGATGAATAAAATAAAAATCCTTAACTTAATGACGCGAGTAACGAATGAGCAATGAACACGGAAAGCTTTATGTAGTCGCCACACCGATCGGCAATTTAGCCGATATGAGTTTTAGAGCGGTAGCTACCTTAAAAGAAGTTGATTTGATTGCCGCAGAAGATACCCGTCATGTCCGTATGTTGTTACAGCATTACGGCATCAGTAATAAATTGACCGCCTTACATCAACATAATGAAGAAAAAGCGGCGGCAGGCTTACTAGACAAATTACGCGAGGGACAATCTATCGCACTGGTATCCGATGCAGGCACACCCTTATTAAGTGATCCAGGCATGCCATTGGTAAAATTAGCAAAGGATTCAGGCTTTGATGTTGTGCCTATTCCTGGTGCGTGTGCATTGATTGCCGCTTTGTCGGCAGCAGGCTTACCCGTTACGGAGTTTACTTTTTTAGGATTTTTACCTCGCACAGCGTCCGCTCGCAAAACCTTATTCAGTGAAAAATTAGCGTGTCCAACAACGTGGGTATTTTATGAATCCAGTCATCGTATTTTGGCAACCTTAGAAGATATGGCGGCAGTGTTACCATTAAATCGGGAAATTGTGATAGCCAGAGAAATCACTAAACTCTATGAAACCATCGTTAAAACCAGTTTGGCAGACGCACTAGCTTTGGTTGCCAATGATGACAACATGAGAAAAGGCGAATTTGTGGTGATTGTCAGCGGTGCAGAAGCCATTGATAAAAGTGAGCAATTACTAAGCGATGAGCAAGAAAGAATATTACGCGTGTTATTAACAGAATGTTCTATTAAAACCGCCGTGGCATTGGCTGTTGACATAACAGGCGCAAGAAAAAAATCCTTGTATCAAACCGCGTTGGCAATTACAGGTGATGAGCTTAATCCCTGACCTTGATTTCATACAATACATACACTCAATATAATATATTATTGTTCGCCCTTGATAATTAATAACCTCAGTTCGACATAAGAAGCTGTTTGAAAAATCATAAGCAAAGGTAAAATCAAGCCATTTGCAGGAGACAATTTGCCCTCTGTCAAACAAATAGCCAACGCCATTGAAGGGCAATTTTGATGTGTCAACACTTATCAGG
>DFWO01000189.1:0-2943 GCA_002380945.1 Methylococcaceae bacterium UBA4132
TGAAATTTTGAACACGTTCTTAGCAACATGGCATTCAGCAAAGTATGAATCGCAAAGACAACTGTTGGAGCAATACCGTCTCCGAGAGTTTTTTCATACCCTGAAAACCCCCGAACTGAGACACGATATAAGTCTTGATTGCTATTTAGCAAAACCTACAAAACACATCATCCCTGTCACTCTAGCAAACATCTACTAGCAAACAGGCAATCCAATCTAAATATAACCTGAGTTCGACATAAGAAACTAAGCACTACCGTCATTCCTGGCATGGATTGCCAGAATCTAGGACGGACACATGGATGTGTTAAAGTCTCTCCATCTATAGTTTCTGGATTGCGGCAATCCATGCCGCAATGACTGTGATTTGAAATTTATCAATTATTTCAAAGAGTTTTATGTCGAACTCAGGTTAATAAATTATATTCAACGTGTCATGGGTAGTGACCATGTAATCTGCCGTTAACCTAAATGAGGGCTAATTTTTCACCTTGATTCAGTTTGGTTAATATCTGGGTTAAGCGAGTGGCTAACTTATCGTAGTATGGATTGGATTTAAGTAGCTGTAAGTCAATGGTAAAAGCAGGTTATCATGATGTGCTGTCGTTAAGCGCGGCACAGTTGCGTAAAATGATGCTTTGTCACATTCAACCCAAAAAGGAATAATTTCTGTGCTGCTTACTGATAATCAAAAAAAACTCCTTACTTTATTAGCCGATGGTGAATTTCATTCTGGGACGGTGTTGGCTGATAAGTTGGGTATTAGCCGTGCGGCGGTTTGTAAGCATATAAATCTTATGGCTGGCGATTTAGACTTAAGCATTGCGGCGGTGAGTGGTCGGGGTTATCGGTTGGATAGGGCGTTGGAGTTGTTGACGCATGAGAGTATTGCGGCTGTGTTGAACGAACAGAGCAAAACACTTATCAGTACGTTAGAAATTCATGATTACATTGATTCAACTAACCGTTATTTGGTGGAGCAAACACGGCTACAAGCTTCGACTGGCAGGGTTTGTTTTGCAGAGTTGCAAACAGCGGGTAAAGGACGGCGTGGGCGGGAATGGGTGTCGCCTTTTGGTTGTAATCTTTATCTGTCGATTGCGTGGCAGTTTCCCCAAGGTGGTTATGCGGCAATTGCGGGGCTGAGTTTGGCGGTCGGTGTGGCGGTGATTCGTGCTTTGCGTGAACAGAATTTGCATGACGTGGGTTTGAAGTGGCCGAATGATATTTATAGTCAGGGTAAAAAGTTGGGCGGTATTTTGATTGAGGTGTCGGGTGAGGTGGATGGCGGTTGTAGTGCGGTTATTGGTGTGGGTTTGAATTTATTTTTGCCTGAAACTAAGGCGGCAAGCATTACGCAGGCGTGGACGGATATGACGCAAATAACGGAACAGCCGCCATTAAGAAATGAACTGGCAGGTGGATTGTTAAATCAGTTATTGCCGATGCTTTCAGGTTTTGAGGAGCAAGGTCTGAGTGCGTATCTGGATGAATGGCGGCGTTATGATTGTCTGCACGGTTTGCCTGCGACGTTGTTTGTTGGTCAGCATAGTATTCATGGAACAGTTGAGGGTGTGAATGATGACGGTTTGTTGTTGCTTAAACGCACGGATGGCACGGTTCAAGCCTTTGCATCGGGCGAGGTGAGTTTTAGTTTATGAGTTTATTGGTGGATATGGGTAACACGCGCTTGAAATGGGCGGTGGCAAACGGTGAGCAGTTAATGACAGGCGAGCCGTTGTTTAATGAACAGATTAATGAGCAGGCTTTATTAGCGGCTTGGCAAGCACTGACACCGCCGCCGCAATTGGTGATTGCCTGTGTAACAGCAAGTGAGCGATTAGCTGTGATAATGGCGGTGGCTAGGCGGTTGTGGTCTGACATTAAGATTAGTCGTGTGCAGTCACAAGCGCAGTCGTTTGGTGTCATTAACGCTTATACGCCGCCAGAAAAATTGGGTGTAGACCGATGGCTTGCATTGCTTGGGGCGCGGCACGTTTGTCAGTTGCCCGTTTGTGTGGTGGATTGCGGCACAGCGATTACGGTGGATTTGCTGGATGCTGAGGGGCGACATTTAGGCGGTGTAATCAGTGCGGGTTTAGCATTGATGAGAAAGGCATTAGCGGGTGGTACGAATGCTCTACCCTTGAGTGAGACGGCTTATCCATTAGCCGCTGCCAATTTTACCGAGGCGGCAATTTATAGTGGCACGTTATGGGCGGCGGTGGGTTTGATTGAGCAGGTATTGGCAAAACAAACTACGCCTATGACGGTCATTTTAACAGGCGGTGATGCGGCGTTAATCGCGCCATATTTGAGTATCAAGCCAATGGTTGATCCTGATTTGGTGTTGCGGGGATTGGCAATTGTTGCTTAAGATGCAGCCAGCGATATACGGTTTGTACGATGAGTATGATTAAAACAAAATGCCATTTTATCGGGTGCTTGCTTTTTACTTGCGGTTAATAATAAGTTACGATGAAATAATCAATACAATCAGTTAAATCCAATCTAATCATGAATGAAAAAAATAATATCGTTGTGGAAGCAACACCCTTCTTTATCGCTGAACAATCTGCACCTGAAAAAGATCGTTATGTGTTTGCCTATACCATTACTATCACCAACGAGGGTGCGGTGTCTGCCAAGCTATTACAGCGACACTGGCTTATTACCGATGCCAACGGTAAAGTTCAGGAAGTACAAGGCGAAGGCGTAATTGGTGAACAACCCTATCTGAAACCAGGCGAAACCTTTCGTTACACCAGCGGCGCGATATTGGAAACACCCGTTGGCATTATGCAAGGTCACTATACAATGCGTTCGGACGATGGCGATGACTTCCACGCCACCATACCGCAATTCACATTATCCATTCCAAGAGTTCTACATTAATTAAATGTCTATTTACGCTATTGGTGATATTCAGGGCTGTTTTGATGA
>DFWO01000189.1:3138-9916 GCA_002380945.1 Methylococcaceae bacterium UBA4132
TTATTAAGATTACTTGATGCAATTGCTTTTGATCAAAATACTGATCAGCTCTGGTTTGCAGGTGATTTGGTCAACCGTGGCCCTAAATCGTTAGACACGTTGCGTTTTGTTAAATCCTTAGGCAAGTCAGCGGTGACGGTACTCGGTAATCATGATATGCACTTACTGGCTGCATCTTGTATGGAGAGAGTCCCTCATAAAAAAGATGGTTTAACTGAAATACTGGAATCACCCGATAGACAAGAATTAATTGATTGGCTTAGACATCAACCGCTATTTCATCACAACGATGATTTTTGTTTAGTTCATGCAGGCTTGCCACCACAATGGGATTTTAAAAAAACTCAAAAAATGGCTATTATCGCTGAGCAGGCATTAAGACGACCTGATTATCAGATATTTCTTAAACAAATGTATGGCAATAAACCTAATCTATGGTCTGCCCAGTTAAAGGGTATATCTCGGCTACGCTTTATCATTAACTGTTTTACTCGAATGCGTTATTGCGATGCCGAAGGACGATTAGATTTTGCTAACAGTGGTCCTATCGGTTCTCAGCCTAAAAACTTGCTACCGTGGTTTGAAGTGCCTAATCGTAAAAATGCTAATATGCGCGTTATCTTCGGACACTGGTCTACGCTAGGCTATTATGAAGGTACTAATTGTTATGCGATTGATACAGGGTGTCTTTGGGGTGGTCAATTAACTGCTTTAAAATTAGATAATCCTGTCCAGCGTATCAGCATTGAATGCCCTGGTTTAAAAAAACTAGCCAAATAATATCCTTTCTTTTCTATAACTACGCATTGTGCAAATAATCCGTAACAGTGCGTTAGTGAATCCACTGCTATTGATGTGTACATTGTAGAGACCTTGCATTACAACGCCTCTACGCGTTGCTTGATAGGTTTTATCACTCTTTGTTATCACTACCCGCTTAAACAATACCAAAAGCGTATTATCGCCATATCATTCAGGGTAATTTGTAAAAAAACAACATAATCCATCTAAAATGAACGCATCTTTAGTAAGGTTAGCCTGTACCGTTGTTGGCAAATAACAACCAGATAAATAAACTGTGTTATTTAACTACTAATAACTTAGTCATATCACTCATTTTTCTCCATCAGCAACAAGATTTTCTCTTTCTTATTGCTTCTTAGTATGAAAACAAAAGGCTCTTTTAAATTGGCATAATCATTGCTTATGAAAGCCTCGGATTACTATTTATATAAAAATCATAACAACAGAGAGAAATGTATGAAAAAAATAGCATTACTACTAGGTATGGGATATTTGAGTAGCGGTATCGCTGCTGAACCAGTAAAGACTGAAAGTATCACTACAAAAAAAACCGCTACAACAGCGGCTACCAAAGAAATGCCAGAGATGACAGTCACAGACTCTGCTGTTATTGATAGATTATTCCCAGATACGACCAAAGCAACACCGACTTACACCATTGATGCGACCGAAGCCCGTGAGAAAGTCAATGCGACAACCAGTGAGGATATTTTAAGATATTCACCTGGTTTGTTAATACGCAAACGTTATATGGGCGATCCCAACGGTAACTTAGGTATTCGTGGTTCCAACGTGTTTCAAACAGCGCATACCATGGTTTATGGCGATGGTATGCCCTTACATAATCCATTGCGTACTTCTTTTAGTGGCGCACCGCGTTGGTCTATGGTTTCTCCTAGCGAAATTGACACGACCGAAGTGCTGTACGGTCCTTTTTCTGCACAATACAGCGGTAATTCATTCGGCGGCGTGGTTAATATGACCACCAAAATGCCTGAAAAATTTGAAGCAGAATTCGATGTAACAGGGATGTTCCAACCCGTTCATCGTTCAGGACGAAATGAAACTTTATCAGGGTTTAAAACGTTTTTAGCAGGTGGTGACCGTTTTGATAAGTTCAGTATTTGGACTTCTTACAACCATTTTGAAAACGAAGGTCAGCCCATGACCATCAACGCAGCGGGTAGAACGAATTTACTCACCAATAAAACCAGTCAAGCCGCATTACCTAAAGTTATCGGCGGTGAAAATTATCAATTGCCTAATGAGGCACCTGCAATTGCTTACGGTGATATTGGCGTATCCCAACAAGTCACCGATTTATTTAAAATGAAAATGGGCTACGACTTCACCCAAGACTTACAAGGTCGATTCACCTTTGCCTACGAAAATAGAGAAGGTAAAGTGGATGATCCTAATACCTTATTAGTCGATGCAAAAGGCAATCCTGTTTGGGGCGGTGCGACGGCGGCAACGAAAGCCAATCCAAATGGCGGCGGCTTTTCTAATAACCAAAACTATTACGACGCGTCATTTAACAAAAATATCATCGTACCTGGCTCAGTGTTCGGTGTCAGTAATCAACAACGCGAAGCCTTTAACTATGGTTTGAGTTTAAAAGGCAATATATCAACTAACTGGAAAATTGATACCACCGCGAGTTATTACGATGCCGCAGACCGAAATATCAGCTCGAATCTCAATCCAAATAACCCACTTAATCAATACAAAGGGCAAATTGTCGATGAAAAGCCTTGGTGGGCGACTTATGATTTGAAATTAGCCACTGATAAATTCTTAGGACGCGATGATTTATCGTTCATGGGCGGTTATCAATTTAACCACGCTAGCTTGAATCTAAAAACGTACAACAGCAACAATTATGCAGCAGGCACAACGACGGCTCTGACTAATGATAATGGTGGTGCAACGCAAACCAATGCAATTTTCTCTCAAATGGAATGGCGATTCTTGCCTGATTGGAGCATCATGGCAGGTGCAAGATATGACTATTGGCAAGCAATGGATGGTCATGTTTATGATTACACGCTACCAGCTACATCAAAATTGCGTATTCAAAACTATGCGAATCGTGATGCTTCACGCATTTCGCCTAAAGCCTCGATTGAATATTCACCAAATGCGTGGACATTCCGCTACTCGTTTTCTAAAGCCTATCGCTTTCCGATTGCTGAAGAAATGTTCTCTAGTCAATCTAGGCTGAACAGTTTAACTATTTCTTACCCTGGCTTAGGACCTGAACACGGTTATTTTCATAATCTGATGGCGCAGTACGATTTACCTAAAGGCTATGTCCGCGCTAATTTCTTCTATGACAAAATCAATGATGAAATTAACAACAACACGCAAACTATTAACGGTCAAACCCTCACTACCTTTTTGCCTATCGACCAAACCGAAACTATCGGTGTCGATTTGACTTATCAACAAAACGATTTATTTAAACTGCCGCTGGATTTAATGGTGAACGGTACGTTTATGAATAAACAAATTACCAAAAATGCGCGTAATCCTGCATTGGTTGGTAATGAATGGGATCGTATTCCTAGACTACAAGTCAATAGCACCCTGACTTACCATATTCTACCCGTCTGGGATAGTTCTGTCGGCGTACGCTATCGTAGCGATTCCTTTCAGAATTTAGCCAATACCGACACCGCCGCTAATGTCATGGGTGGCACCGATGAATCCACTTTTGTAGACTTAAAAACCGTTTATAAATTACCCGTTTACAAAAACCTAAAAAGCTCTGTTTCGGCAGGGATTGACAACGTCTTCAATGCCAACGCGTTTGAAAACCACCCTTACCCACAACGTACTTACTTTATCAGTGGGTCTGTTAAATACTAACCAATAATAATAACTATGTAGGGTAGGCATGGCTTACCCTACAACTTAAATAACTGAGAAGAATATGAACAACACTCAACCACCTTTTCCGCTTAATCCACGCCGTGCATTACTGTGTGTATTACTGTTGACTTCACCATTTGCCATTGCTGAAACCACAGCACCTGCGAAGACGGACAAGGCTAAGGACATGCCCGAAATGACAGTCACCGACAAAGCCACACCTGCGGCGATGACTATTGAAGAGAAATACCAATTACCTAACACCACAGCAACTATTACCGCCAAGCAAATTGATACTACTATCAACGCGATGAGTTCTGAAGACACTGTTAAGTATATGCCCAGTATTCAGGTACGTAAGCGTTATACGGGTGATACTAACGCACCTGTGGGTTGGCGTACTTCAGGTACAAGCTCAAGTGCGCGTGGTTTGATTTATGCCGATGGCATTATGTTGTCGTCATTGTTAGGTAATAACAACGGCAACACAGGCTCACCACGCTGGAACATGGTGTCGCCTAATGAAATTGAACGGGTTGATGTGATGTACGGTCCTTTCTCAGCTATGTATTCGGGTAACTCTATCGGTGGTGTCATCGAGATGACCACGAAAATGCCAGAAAAATTTGAAGCCAGCGCGGACATTAAAACCAGTTGGCAGACTTTTGGTTTTTACGGCAAAAGTAAAACCTATGATTCACAAGAATACGCGTTCAACTTAGGTGACAAGATGAAAGATTTTTCGTGGCGTTTTGATGTTACACATCTCGATAGCCATAGTCAGCCCATTTCCTATGTCAATCCAATTTCTTCAGGTAAAGCCCAAGCGGCGGATACTCGTGTAGTCGGTGCGATTGCCAACTTAAATCCCTTCGGTGTGGGTGCGCAAGTGTTAGGCGAGGGCAACCTCAATCACACCATACAGGATAATTTTAAATGGAAACTGGCTTATGACATCACACCAACTATCAAAGCTTCTTACACGCTAGGTTTATGGACAAACGATAACAAAGCAGGCTTTAACAGTTTTCTACGCAATGCGAAAACAGGGGCAATCGTTGACAGTGCAAGCAATGGTTTCGTCAATGTCAATGGACAGCGTTACGCACTTGCACCCAATGCCTTTGCCGAAACGCGAGCCGACCAAATGCACTGGTCACATGGCATGAACATTAAATCCAATACGGGCGGTATTTTTGATTGGGATTTATCAGGCAGTGTGGTCGAATACGGCAAAGATATTAGCCGTACTTCAACCCAAACACCTGCACTAGCCTCTTTAAATGGTGCAGGTACGGTTACCAGTTTAACAGGCACAGGTTGGAATACAGCGGATGCCAAAGGTATTTGGCGACCTACCGCGATGGGGCAACATGAAGTCAGCTTTGGTTTTCATCACGATTTTTATAATTTGGATAACCCTGTGTACACGGTCACTTCTGATTGGGCATACAGTGATGGTAAAGGCGTACCGACACAAAATTCACAAGGTAAAACCCAAACTGAAGCCTACTGGGTACAAGATGCCTGGGATTTTGATAAAGATTGGAAACTGACCCTCGGTGGTCGTTTAGAAAATTGGCACGCCTTTGATGGCTATAATTCCAGTATCGTACCTGCTGTTAAAAATGCCAGAGGCGTTACGACCGATCCAGGCGGTCTCAAAAGTATCAATCAGGCTGATCGCAATGATCTGCATTTTTCACCTAAATTTAAATTGTCATGGAAACCTGCTGACCGCATACAAATCGGTGCATCTGTCGCGCAAGCTTATCGTTTTCCTACCGTTACCGAACTGTTTCAAACCACCACAACGACCACAGGTGGTATAACAACTATCAGTAATGGTAATCCCAATTTGAAACCTGAAGAAGCCTTGTCTTCAGAATTGGCGACTGAGTATTTTCTGGATAAAGGCAAATTACGTCTGAGTTTATTCCAAGAACGCGTCAATAACGCTATTTACTCACAACCTGGCTTTACACCCACAGGCGCGATTATTAGCTCGCCACAAAATGTTCGTCAAACTGAAACCTATGGTATTGAATTTGCGGGTGAAGCCAATGATTTAGGCATACGCGGCTTAGATTTATCAGGCAACTTCACTTGGGCAGATTCTCGCATCACTAAAAACAGTATTTCAGATGCAGCTGCCGCCAAATTAGGACCTACGGCTGCCAATCCTAATGCCAATCAACCCTCAGTCGGTCAACGTCAACCTAGAGTGCCAGAATGGCGTGCCAGCGCAACCGTTGCCTATCGTCCAACTGATAAATGGACTAACTCTGTCAGTATGCGTTATAGCAGCAAACAGTTTAGCCAATTAAACAACTCGGATACCAATGGCGGCACATACCAAGGTAACACTGCGTTCTTCGTCGTTGATTTACGCACCAAATACCAAATCACTAAGCAAGTGGCTGTTGCAGCAGGTATTGATAACGTCAACAATGCGGAATATTGGATTTTCCATCCTTTCCCAGCGCGTACTTACTTTGCTGAACTGAAATTTGACTATTAAACAACCATTGAGTTTAATCATAGGGCGGATTACTGAATCGTAATCCGCCACTTCTTACTCACTTTACGGGTTGCCTAGATAATGACACATTCAGGCTAATTAAATTATGTAACTCATCAAGAAAGGTTATGTTTTGGTTTTTGTAAAAGAAATCCAATTTTAGAAGTTTTTTCACATACAGCCAGACCTTGCGGTGTACGGACAAGAGAAAAATCGGGGTTAATAATGCCAACGTTTCTTGTTGTTTGTTGAAATTGTTCAGATGAATCACACACCATCTTTGCAAGGTTTTTTTACATATAAACAAATGCGATGATGTGCGATAGTTGATGTGTCAACACTTTTCAGGACACAAAGTTAAGCAGCTTTGTGCTGCATTTCAAACGCTACAGGCGACAGATAGCCATTATTGGAATGGAGACGTTGTCGGTTGTAGAAGACTTCGATGTAGTCGAAGATAGATTTTCGGGCAGCTTCACGGGTGTCATAGTTTTCATGGTTCACGCATTCGGTTTTCAGGGAGTGAAAAAAGCTCTCGGAGACGGCGTTGTCCCAGCAGTTGCCTTTACGGCTCATGCT
>DFWO01000060.1:0-1264 GCA_002380945.1 Methylococcaceae bacterium UBA4132
GACCAACATCGGTAGATTATTTTTGCTTCTATCATGATAGAAATTATCTGCTATCACTACAAATTTAGCCATTACCTAATAGGTAACAAAAGCGATGATTGGACTAGCCACAGAAGTGATTAGCTCAGATGATGGGCTTGCTAGACACCGAACAGCAATGACTGGAAAAACTAATTGAAGAACATGTTAACAGACATCAAAAGTTAAAAGAAACAAAGCCTTATTAGAAAGCATCCCCCGCAGTAGGCAAGGCATTGGCTTTGCCACTCGAATGCTCATGGTGATAAGAAGTCGTCAGTTTGACGATGCTCATCAATGTACGGCGCACTTTGGCAGAGTCGTGATGGCGTAGAATATGTTAAAGCCATGCGCCAAATTAAGACTAGTTTGGTGGCTGAATAGTTTTTGTGAGTGCACCTCGGAAAATTGGACATCAAGTACCCAGTGCTGAGAGTTTTGTATTGCCCAATGAGAAGAGTTACCTCGGAAAATGATATAGCTAGTGTCTTATTCATGCTGTACAGGCACTAAGCCAAACACAGTGTTCGTAATTGAAAGATGCTATCAGCTATTAATGATGATTACTATCATTAATCTTCCCCTCATTAACTTTTAGCATAGCGCGATTGTCTAGTCTACAGTAATCGCCACCATGCGGACTAGCTGGACTGTCTAGCAATCGAATTCACACATATAAAAAAAGCCAGATAAACTGGCTTTTTTATTCAACTTGCTTTTTAAGCTTATTCCGCGCTTGCTTCAGGTCTATCAACTAGCTCAACATACGCCATTGGCGCGTCGTCACCAGTTCTAAAACCACACTTCATAATACGCAAATAGCCGCCTGCTCTATTTTTGTAACGTGGACCCAGCTCATTGAACAGTTTAGTGACAACTTCACGGTCACGCAGTCTAGCAAACGCTAAACGTCTTTTAGCCACATTATCTTCTTTTGATAAAGTGATTAACGGCTCAGCAAAGCTTCTTAATTCTTTAGCTTTTGGTAAAGTCGTTCTAATAAGTTCATGTTTAAACAATGAACTTGCCATGTTACTGAATAGAGCCTTACGGTGGCTGCTATTCATGTTAAATTTTCTACCAGATTTACGATGTCTCATTGTCAAAAGACCTAATGTTAGTGTGATGCTGTGTGAGTTTGATCTGCAAGGTTTTCAGGCGGCCAGTTTTCCAAGCGCATACCCAGTGATAAACCTTTTAAAGCAAGAATGTCTTTTATTTCTGTTAACGATTTTTTGCCAAGATT
>DFWO01000060.1:1562-6608 GCA_002380945.1 Methylococcaceae bacterium UBA4132
AATTCAAGATCATCAACGGGGCGAAGTAAAACAGGTTCAAATACCTCTTCAACTTCCACTTTTTCATCTTCAAGCTGATCATTGACTTTTTCGAAATCGACAAAAACAGATAGCTGATCGTGAAGTATGGTTGCGGCAAGTTTAATCGTTGCTTCTGGATCAATTGTTCCGTTTGTTTCCAGTTCAATAATCAGCTTGTCTAAGTTAGTACGCTGTTCAACACGAGTGCTTTCAACTTGATAGGCTACTTTCATCACAGGACTATATGAAGCATCTAATTGTAGCGCACCGACCGCCAAGCTGTGTTCTGCATTAGCTTTACGAACGCTTACTGGCTCATAGCCTCTACCACGACGCACTCTGATTTTCATATTCAATACACCAGCTTGAGTCAAATTAGCAATGACCAAGTCGGGATTAACTATTTCAACATCATGCGGCAAAGTAATATCGCCTGCTGTAACACAACCAGCACCATTCTTACTAAGTGTCAGCTCAACTTCATCTTTTGAATGAAGGATAACAGCTAATTTTTTAAGGTTCAGTAAAATGTCAATTACATCTTCCTGAACACCTTCTATGGTTGTGTACTCATGAAGTACGCCTTCAATTTCCACATCTGTCACTGCACAGCCTGGAATAGTAGACAACAACACGCGCCTCAACGCATTACCCAGAGAATGACCAAAACCGCGCTCTAGCGGCTCAATCACAATCCTAGAATGATTAGGTGTCTTGCTTACGACCTCAACTAATCGAGGCTTTAATAAGCCAGAAATAGAATTCTGCATTTATGTCCCTCGAAACTTCGATTATTTAGAATAAAGCTCTACAACTAGCTGTTCATTAATGTCACTACCTAAATCAACACGATCAGGTAAGGAGGTAAATGTACCAGACATTGCTTTTGCATCAACATCAACCCAAGTAGGGAAACCATATTGTTCAGTCACTGCTAACGCATCAATAATTCTTTGTTGTTTTTTAGCTTTTTCTCTAATAGACAACACGTCACCAGCTGAAACCTGATAAGAAGGTACGTTAATTAATGCACCATTTACTTGAATAGATTTATGACAAACCAATTGACGTGCTTCAGCTCTAGTACAAGCAAAACCCATACGATAGACTACGTTATCTAACCTTGACTCCAGAAGATTTAACAAGTTTTCACCTGTTGCACCTTTTTTCATATCAGCGGATTTATAGTAGTTTCTAAATTGTTTTTCTAAAATTCCGTAAATTCTGCGTAACCGCTGCTTTGCTCTTAACTGTGTTGCATAGTCAGAATTTCTAGCACGTTTTGTACCATGCTGACCAGGTCTCTGATCTAATTTACATTTACCTTCTAAAGACTTGCCTCTGCTTTTTAAAAACAGGTCAGTCCCTTCTCTTCGACTTAATTTACAGGTAGGTCCAAGATATCTTGCCATGATACTACTCCAGATGTCTAAACGCGGCGTTTCTTAGGTGGGCGGCAACCATTGTGAGGAATGGGAGTCACGTCAACGATGTTGTTAATTTTAAATCCTAAGTTATTCAAAGAACGCACAGCGGATTCACGACCAGGACCTGGTCCTTTAATCATAACATCCAGATTTTTCATGCCGAATTCTTGTGCAACAATGCCTGCTTTTTCAGCAGCAACCTGTGCAGCAAATGGCGTACTTTTTCTGGAGCCGCGAAAACCTGAGCCACCTGATGTTGCCCAAGACAGAGCATTACCTTTTCTATCGGTAATCGTTATGATAGTGTTATTGAAAGAAGCGTGAACATGCACGATACCGTCGGCAACTTCTTTTTTAATACGTTTTCTAGCGCGATTGGGACTAGCCATTACTGTTATCTCTTAAAGGAATATCTTATTTTCTAATCGGTTTACGTGGACCTTTTCGAGTACGAGCATTAGTTCTCGTTCTCTGTCCTCTCAAAGGCAAACCTCGACGATGTCTTATTCCGCGATAGCAACCTAAGTCCATCAAACGCTTAATATTCATAGAAACTTCACGGCGCAGATCACCTTCCACGGTCATCTTTGAAACCACACTACGAATAGCTTCCAGTTGCTCTTCAGTCAGTTCTTTTATTTTTATGGAAGGTATAATACCCACCTCAACGCAAATTTCACTTGCTGTTTGACGACCTATGCCATAAATTGCAGTCAAAGCTATCACTGCATGTTTATGATCTGGTACATTTATCCCGGCAATACGTGCCATCCAGATACTCCCCTGAGTAGTATTCTAAAGTTAAGTACCAAATTATAGCATTACACTAATCATGGCACAACAAATTCTAGCCTTGTCGTTGTTTATGTCTTCCGTCAACACAGATAACTCTAACAACGCCATTTCTTTTTACAATTTTACAATTTCTACAAATTGTTTTAACCGAAGCACGAACCTTCACAGCTAACTCCTAAATTATTTTTTCAGATTGGCTTTTTTCATTAAGCCTTCATATTGCTGAGACATAACATGGGTTTGCATTTGTGAGATAAAATCCATGACGACTACGACAATAATCAATAATGATGTTCCTCCAAAATAGAACGGAACATTCCAATATACTATTAAAAATTCGGGCAATAAACAAACCAAGGTAATATAGAAAGCACCGATTAAAGTTAATCGCGTCATCACTTTGTCTATATACGCACTGGTCTGAATACCAGGTCTAATACCTGGTAAAAACGCACCTGATTTTTTCAAATTTTCAGCAGTTTCTTTTGAATTAAATACCAGTGCAGTGTAGAAAAAACAAAAGAATATTATAGCAGTTGCATAAAACATCACATAAACAGGCTGCCCAGGTGACAACATAGTTGCAACATCTTGAAGCCAAGAAAAACCTTCACTATTGCCAAACCAACCCGCTATAGTCGCTGGAAACAAAATGATACTTGACGCAAAAATAGGTGGTATAACGCCCGCCATATTAAGCTTTAACGGCAAAAAACTACTCTGTCCAGCATATAACTTGCGACCTTGTTGTCTTTTTGGATAATTGATGAGTATTCTTCTTTGACCTCTTTCCACAAAGACAACTAACGCAGTAACGGAAATAGACAACAGAAATAACAGAATGATAAATCCACCGTTCATCTCACCTGTTCTTGCTAATTCTAATGTGCCTCCCACTGCCTTAGGTAAACCAGAAACAATACCAGCAAAGATGATCATCGAAATACCATTACCAATGCCGCGTTCGGTCACCTGCTCACCTAGCCACATCAGGAATATAGTACCTGTAACCAATGTAATGGTCGTTATGATAATAAACCCTATTCCTGGATTCAAAACTACCGAAAGCCCACCAGCAGTTTGATTTTGTAAAGCAACAGAAATACCTATAGCCTGAAACATTGCTAAAACAACAGTACCATAACGAGTGTACTGAGAAATTTTACGCCGTCCCGACTCCCCTTCTTTCTTCATCTGCTCCATTGTCGGTATCACAACAGTCATTAACTGCATAATAATAGATGCAGAAATATAAGGCATGATACCAAGAGCAAATAAGCTTAAGCGCATCAAAGCACCACCCGAAAACATGTTAAACATATCTAAGATGGAACCGCTTTGCTGTTCAAACATAACCGCGAGTGCTTTAGGATCAACCCCTGGAACAGGAATATGAGCACCAACTCGGTAAACAAAAAAAGCACCCAAAACGAAAAGCAGTCGTGCCTTTAGTTCTGAAGAACCGCCGACTTTGTTAGCCATCTGAGCTCTTGAAGTATTCACTTATGCCTCTACTTTTCCGCCAGCAGCTTCGATAGATTCTTTAGCCCCAACAGTCACTTTAACACCTTTAAGTGTAACTGCTTTACTAACTTCACCTGACTTGATAACTTTTGCTGTTTTAGTGAAGACTGGAACAATATTTTCAGCAATTAAAACTTTTAGATCAATTACTTCAGCAACTAAATTATTCAGCTCACTTAGACGAACTTCCGCCGAATACATACTTTTTTGTGAAGTAAAACCAATTTTAGGTAATCTACGTTGTAAAGGCATTTGACCGCCTTCAAAACCGACTTTGTGAAAGCCACCACTACGCGCTTTTTGACCCTTGTGACCTCTGCCACAAGTTTTGCCGAGTGTACAACCAATACCGCGTCCTACGCGCTTAGATTTTTTGCGAGACCCTTGACTTGCTTGGATGGTATTTAAAAACATTATACTTCCTCGACTTTTAGCATGTATGATATTTTATTAATCATACCTCTGTTTTCAGCAGTATTGAGTACTTCAACTGTTTGGTTGATTTTTCGTAGCCCCAAGCCTTTCAAGCAGGCTTGATGACGTGGTAAACGTCCAAACTTACTTTTTGTCATCGTAACACTTAATTTACCAGCCATTGTCACTACCCAATAATCTGTTCAACTGATAAGCCGCGTTTTGCAGCTATCTGGTTAGCATTGTGCATTCCAGTCAATCCATTAATGGTTGCTCTCACAACATTAATAGGATTGTTAGTACCAATACATTTTGCTAAGACGTTATGCACACCAACAACTTCAAATACTGCTCTCATTGCACCACCAGCAATGATACCTGTACCTTCAGAAGCAGGCTGCATATAGACTTTCGCTGCACCTGTGGTATTCATAATAGGATATTGCAAAGTATCGCCTTTTAAAGATACTTTACGCATATTTTTACGCGCTTGTTCTAAAGACTTTTGAATAGCAATAGGCACTTCGCGTGCTTTACTAACACCATAGCCAACACGACCTTCGCCATCGCCTACTACGGTTAACGCAGTAAAGCCGAACACTCTACCACCTTTTACCACTTTTGCTACGCGTCTTACATTAACCAATTTTTCTTGCAAACCGTCAGTACTACCTTGAGCGGGTGCTGTAGCCATTTTATTCTCCTAAAATTTCAAACCAGCTTCACGCGCAGCATCAGCTAATGCTTTAACGCGACCGTGGTATTTAAAGCCTGAACGATCGAAGGCAACTTCTGTTACACCAGCAGCTATTGCTTTTTGAGCAATCCACTTACCTACTTCAGTTGCAGCAGCGATATTGTTAGT
>DFWO01000060.1:6856-15712 GCA_002380945.1 Methylococcaceae bacterium UBA4132
GACAACCGTGTTGCGCCTAATTTTTTAATTTGGCTACGCAATTTCAATGCGCGCTTCATACGAGATTGTTTCTTATCCATCACGCTACCTTACTTTTTCTTAGCTTCTTTTCTTGCAACATGCTCTTCAGCATATCTCACACCTTTACCTTTATAAGGTTCGGGTGGACGGTATGCCCTGATTTTTGCAGCAACCTGCCCTACTTGCTGCTTGTCACTTCCTTTGACAACTATTTCAGTTTGAGTTGGTGTTTCAACCGAAACACCCACTGGCACTTCAAAGTCAACTGGATGAGAAAAACCCAACGATAAACTAAGAATATTATCTTTCGCCTGCGCTCTATAGCCAACACCAATTAGCGTTAGTTTTCTCTCAAATCCAGCAGAAACACCAGTCACCATGTTGCTGATGATTGCTCTAGCAGTACCTGCTTGAGCTGTAGCATTTTTATCATCTCTATTCCACTGCATAGAAATTACGTTGTCAGCAATTTCTACACTAATAGCAGGATTAAAATCAAACGATAACTGACCTTTACTGCCTTTTACGGTCATATTGTTACCCTCTAGCTTTATATCCACTCCACTGGGGATAGTTACTGGGGCCTTAGCAATTCTTGACATAAATCTAGCCTACGTTAACAAACAGTACAAATAACTTCGCCGCCGTGTCCAATGGCACGAGCAGCCCTATCAGTCATTACACCATTTGATGTTGATACAATAGCAATCCCTAAGCCACCAAGCACTTTTGGTAATTCGTCTTTAGATTTATAAATACGCAAACCAGGTCTACTAATTCTTTTTATGCTCTCGATTACAGGCGCACCTTTATAATACTTTAACTCAATAGTCATTTCAGTATGACTACCTGTTGTTTCAGTAGTGAAACCTGTAATATAACCTTCATCTTTGAGGACCTGAGCAATTGATACTTTCAATTTCGACGAGGGTTGCTTAATGCTTTTTTTACCAGCAGATTGACCGTTTCTAATACGAGTCAGCATATCTGCTACTGGGTCTGTCATACTCATTATTCTAATTCTCCGACCGTTACCAACTTGCTTTGACTACGCCAGGTACGTCACCGCGCATAGTTGCTTCTCTTAGTTTGTTGCGACTAAGACCAAATTTACGGTAATATCCATGTGGACGACCCGTTAAATTACAACGATTGCGTACGCGTGTTACGCTGGAGTCTCTTGGCAATTTTTGCAGTTGTAACTGAGCAGCTTCTTTATCTTCAAACGATGTATTTGGATCTCTGATAGTTTCTTTCAAAGATTTACGTTTAACATCAAATTTCTTTACTAATTTCTTGCGCTTATCTTCACGCGCAATCATTGATTTTTTTGCCATGTCAAAACGCCCTTAGTGCTTAAATGGAAAGTTAAACAACTTTAACAACGCCAAACCTTCTTCGTTATTTTGAGCTGTTGTGGTAATAGTAATATCCATACCGCGTAAAGTATCAATTTTATCATAATCAATTTCAGGAAATATGATTTGCTCTTTAACGCCCATTGAATAATTACCACGTCCATCAAAACTTTTGGGACTCAAGCCTCTAAAATCGCGAATACGCGGAATAGAAATACTAATTAAACGATCCAAAAATTCGTACATTCTATCGCTACGCAAAGTTACTTTGCAGCCGATAGGCATATCATCACGAATCTTAAATCCAGCAATAGATTTTCTTGCTAAGGTAATAACGGGCTTTTGACCTGAAATTTTTTCCATGTCACTAACTGCCGCCTGTAAAACTTTTTTGTCAGCAACTGCACCGCCTACACCCATATTAAGTGTTATTTTAGTAATGCGAGGTGCTTGCATCACAGACTTGTAGCCGAACTGTTCGACTAAAGCTGGAAGAATGGTTTCTTTATATACGGATTCTAATCTAGCCATGATTCACCTTACGCATCAACAACTTCATTTGTTGACTTAAAATATCTGACTTTTTTTCCGTCTTCCAGAAATTTAAAGCCGACACGATCTGCTTTTTTTGTTACAGGATTATATAAACCTATATTGGAAATATTAATCGGCATATCTTTGACGATAATTCCACCTGAAACACCTGCATTAGGGTTTGGTTTTTGGTTCTTTTTAACTTGATTGATGCCTTCGACTAATACTTTGTTATCTTTCAAAATCTTAGCCACTCTTCCGCTCTTGCCTTTATCTTTGCCAGTGCGAACAATAACATCATCGCCTTTTCTAATTTTCTGCATATTAAAACCCCAACTTATAGTACTTCAGGAGCTAAAGAGATAATTTTCATAAATTTCTCCCCTCTTAACTCACGCGTCACAGGTCCAAAAATACGCGTACCTAATGGCTGTAGATTGTTATTAAGAATAACGGCAGCATTACCATCAAAACGGATGACGGAGCCATCTGGTCTACGCACGCCCTTAGCGGTTCTTACAACCAAAGCGTTATAGACTTCACCTTTTTTTACTCTTCCACGAGGAATAGCATCTTTAATACTGACTTTGATGATGTCACCAATACCAGCATAGCGTCTATGCGAACCCCCTAATACTTTGATACACATGACCCTTTTGGCACCGCTGTTATCGGCGACGTCAAGGTTAGTTTGCATCTGAATCATGATTTATTCCTGTTATCTGTATATAAATAGCTGTTTGCTATTTGTTGGCACTTTCTAAAACTGAAACCAGTTTAAATGTTTTATGCTTAGACATTGGTCTGCATGAGGTAATAGCAACTACATCGCCTTCCTGACAAATATTTTGCTCATCGTGCGCCATCATTTTGGTCGAACGCTTAATGTATTTGCCATAAACTGGATGTTTTACTACCCGCTCAACTAAAACAGTAATGGTTTTATCCATTTTGTTGCTCACAACACGACCCGTGATTGTGCGCAATTTAGTTACATTTTCACTCATGATTTCGCGCTCGCCATTTCATTTAATATGGTTTGGATACGAGCCACATCGCGTCTGACCTTTTTTACTTGGTCTGGCTTAGACAGTTGACCTGTACCTTTTTGCATTTTAAGGTTAAATCGCTCACGCGATAAATCGAGCAAAAGTGCTCCTAATTCGTCTTTCGATTTTTGACGTAATTCACTTGCTTTCATTACATTATTGTCCGAACGGTAAAAAGTGTTTTCAAAGGCAGCTTAGCCGCAGCCAATGTAAATGCCTCGCGTGCCAATTCTTCAGAAACACCCTGTATTTCATACAACATAGTTCCTGGTCTGATTTGAGCAACCCAGTATTCTACACTACCTTTTCCTTTTCCCATACGAACTTCTAAAGGTTTTTTCGTAATTGGCTTATCTGGAAAAATTCTAATCCAAATTTTACCGCCACGTTTAACATGACGGGTGATTGTTCTACGAGCCGATTCTATCTGACGAGCAGTCAACCTGCCGCGACTAACAGACTTAAGACCATATTCACCAAAGCTAACTGATGAACCACGAACAGCAGTACCGTTATTTCTGCCTTTATGTTGTTTACGGAATTTAGTTCTTTTTGGTTGAAGCATCTCTTTATCCCTTCAACTATTTTTTAGGTTCAGAATTAATAGATGCAATATGCGCATCCATATCAAACACTTCACCTTTGAATATCCACACTTTAATGCCGATAATTCCATAGGTAGTATTAGCTTCTGCGGTTGCGTAATCAATGTCAGCTCTTAAAGTATGCAAAGGCACACGACCTTCTCTATACCATTCGCTACGCGCAATCTCAGCACCGTTCAAGCGACCACCAACATTAATTTTAATACCTTCGGCGCCTAAACGCATAGTGTTAGTCACGGCGCGTTTCATCGCACGACGGTACATAATACGTTTCTCAAGCTGTTGAGCAACACCTTCAGCAACTAACTGCGCATCTAATTCAGGTTTTCTGATTTCTTCAACATTCAACTGAACAGGAATACCTATCATTTTAGATATTTCTTGTTTCAGTACGTCAATGTCCTCACCTTTTTTACCGATTACAATACCAGGTCTAGCAGTATGAATAGTGATGTGTGCATTGTTCGCAGGGCGATTAATTTGAATTCGACTAACTGATGCGTGAGCCAATTTTTTCTTGATAAACTCTCTAACAGTTAAATCTTGGTGCAGGAATACTGAATAATCCTGACTATTTGCGTACCATCTTGAATTCCAATCCTTGACGATACCAAGGCGTATGCCTATTGGATGTACCTTCTGACCCATTTTATGCCCCTACTCTATTTCTGCGACTTTAATTGTGATATGACAAGTTCTTTTCAAGATGTGGTTCGCACGTCCTTTAGCTCTTGCCTTGAATCTTTTCATCGTCGCCCCTTCATTGACATAAACGGTAGACACTCTTAGTTCATCAATATCCGCACTTTCGTTATGCTCTGCATTAGCTATAGCGGATTCCAAAACTTTTTTAAAAATAGCCGCCGCTTTTTTAGAACTGAATTTTAAAATATTCAGTGCTTTGTCTACAGGCAGACCACGAATTTGATCACCAACTAAACGTGCTTTTTGTGCAGATAGTGGAGCATTATTTAATTTTGCTGAAATTTCCATCACACCTACCTAGATTTCTTATCAGCCACATGGCCTTTATATGTACGAGTGGGTGCAAACTCACCTAATTTATGCCCGACCATATTCTCTGAAATGAGAACCGGAATGTGCAGCCGCCCATTATGGATTGCAATAGTTAAGCCCAGCATATCTGGAATAATCATTGATCGTCTTGACCATGTTTTAATCGGTTTCCGATTATTGCTACCTACAGCATCTTCAACTTTTTTTAGAAGATGATGATCAATAAAAGGACCTTTTTTAATTGAACGCGGCACGCTAATTCCTCTCTATTTCTGCTTACGACGTCTGATAATCATATTATCAGTACGTTTGTTTTTTCTTGTTTTATAGCCTTTGGTCGGCATACCCCAAGGAGATACGGGATGTCTACCACCAGAGGTCCGCCCTTCACCACCACCATGTGGATGGTCAACTGGGTTCATGACCACACCGCGAACAGTCGGTCTAACGCCTCGCCATCTTGTTGCACCAGCTTTTCCAAGCGAAGCCAAGTTATGTTCTGAGTTTGATACCTCACCAATAACAGCGTGGCAATCTGCCATTACTTTACGCATTTCACCAGAACGCATTCTGATGGTTGCATGCGCACCATCTTTAGCTACTAACTGTACAGATGTACCTGCACTTCTAGCAATTTGCGCACCTTTGCCTGGCTTTAATTCCACGCAATGAACTGTTGTACCCATAGGAATATTTCTCAATGGCATACAGTTACCTGGCTTAACAGGCACAGTTTCCGAAGAAATGATTTCTTGACCAACAGAAAGACCTTTTGGAGCAATAATATATTTACGCTCACCGTCTTTAAATAAAATCAACGCAATATTTGCTGTTCTATTTGGATCGTATTCTAAGCGTTCAACAACAGCTGGAATATCTGTTTTATTCCGTTTAAAATCAATAATACGGTAGTGTTGCTTATGACCACCACCGACATGACGTGTTGTGATACGCCCCTGATTATTACGACCACCACTTTTGCTCTTTTTAGCGAGCAAAGGAGCATAAGGCTTGCCTTTATGCAACTCATCATTTTTGATGCGTATTACAAACCGTGATCCTGGTGACGTTGGTTTTGACTTTACAATCGCCATGCTTTCTACCGTTTCCTATTGATCTTTAACTTTAACTAAAATTAAGCAGCAGAGAATTCTATGTCATGACCTGACTTAAGTTTTACATAAGCCTTTTTCCAATCAGATCGTTGACCTAATGACTTACCAAACCTTTTCTGTTTGCCTTTAACGTTTAAAACTCGAACCGAATCAACTTCAACGCTAAACATTATTTCTACTGCGTTTTTAACTTGTTTTTTAGTCGCTTGTTTTTGCACTTTAAAAACAAATTGTTTATCTTTTTCAGCGGCAATTGTACTTTTCTCAGAGATAATTGGTGATTCAAGTACACTCGCCAATTGATAGTGATTTATACTCATGCTAAGCGTTCCTCTAATTGTTTCAATGCTGCTGGCGTAGCAATTACTTTATCAGCCGCAACCAATAATACTGGACTTAAATTAGCAGCTTCAATTACTTCTACATAAGGTATGTTTCTTGATGCCAAAGCTAAATTCACATCCACACTATCAACAACAATCAATATGCGTTTAGCATCAATCGTTTTCAATTTTGCGTTCAATTCTTTTGTTTTGACAGTAGCAGGAATAATATCGCTACTAACCACTAAACGCTCTTGTCTCAATAACTCAGACAAAATTGAACGTATACCAACACGAAACATTTTTTTGTTTAGCTTCTGCTCGTAATTTCTAGGTCTTGCAGCAAAAGCAACACCACCTGTCCGCCAAACTGGGCTACGAGTTGTTCCCGCTCTTGCACGACCAGTACCTTTTTGTCGCCAAGGTTTCGCACCGCCACCACTTACATCAGAACGGGTTTTTTGTGCTTTAGTTCCAGCACGCGCCCCAGCCATATAGCGAACAACTAATTGGTGGATTAATGTTTCATTGTAAGACTGACCAAAAACAGTTTCGGCAACCTCAACTATTCCAGCAGTATCTTGTTTATTTAAAGCAGGTATTTGCAAACCCATAGCTTAACCTTTATTCCGCATTTTCATCGCGGGAGTAATGATTACATCACCGCCTTTGGCTCCAGGCACCGCGCCTTTCACTAAAATTAAATTTCTTTCAGTATCAATAGCATGAATAGTCAAATTCTGAATGGTTACTTTTTCTGCACCCATATGACCTTCCATCTTCTTGCCTTTAAAAACGCGTCCAGGCGTTTGATTCATACCAATAGAACCCAATACTCTATGTGAACGTGAGTTACCATGAGTAGCATCTTGCATACTAAAGTTGTGACGTTTTATGCCACCAGCGAAACCTTTACCAATACTTTTACCCTGAACATCAACTACTTGACCTACAGAGAAAATATCTAGTGGCAATGGGGAACCAGCAGATAAATCAGTGCCTTCGCCATCTTCGAGTCTGAACTCCCAAAGACCACGCCCAGCTGTCACATTAGCCGCTGCATAGTGACCTGCCATTGCTTTATTGACTCTTGAAGATTTTTTATCGCCCGCAGCTACCTGAATCGAACGATAACCATCAACCTCAATACTTTTAACCTGAGTAACTCTATTTGAGTCAATCTGGAGAACAGTTACAGGCACTGACGTTCCATCTTCACAAAAAACTCTGGTCATACCACATTTACGACCAATAAGACCTATTGACATCTGCCAATCCCTCTACTTTTAATTCAACTTTATTTGAACATCAACGCCCGCCGCAAGATCAAGCTTCATCAGCGCATCTACGGTTTTTTCAGTCGGTTCGACAATATCCAATAATCGTTTGTATGTTCTCAATTCATACTGATCTCTCGCATCTTTATTAACATGCGGAGAAATCAAAATCGTAAAACGTTCTTTTTTAGTAGGCAAGGGAATGGGACCTTTAACTTGCGCCCCAGTTCTTCTTGCTGTTTCTACTATCTCACCAGCCGATTGATCAATCAATTTATGATCAAATGATTTCAACCGAATTCTGATAGTTTGATTAGCCATACTTATTACTCAATGATTGACGCAACAACACCCGCACCAACTGTACGACCGCCTTCACGAATTGCAAAACGCAGATTTTCTTCCATAGCAATAGAAGAAATCAGCTTAACTTTGACAGAAATGTTATCGCCAGGCATTACCATCTCTACGCCTTCTGGCAATTCAACTGCACCAGTTACGTCAGTCGTTCTAAAATAAAACTGTGGACGATAACCTTGGAAGAAAGGTGTGTGACGACCGCCTTCATCTTTTGACAAGATATAAATTTCGGCATTGAAATAAGAGTGTGGCTTGATAGTGTTTTTGTGAGCTAGTACTTGACCACGTTCAACGTCATCTCTTTTAGTTCCTCTCAACAACAAACCAACGTTATCACCTGCTTCACCTTGATCCAATAATTTACGGAACATCTCAACGCCAGTAACAGTTGTGGTTACTGTTGGTCTTATACCAACAATCTCAACTTCTTGACCAACTTTAATAATACCACGTTCAATACGACCCGTCACCACTGTACCACGACCTGAAATCGAGAATACATCTTCAACTGGCATCAAGAATGCACCATCTACAGCTCTTTCTGGCAGTGGGATGTATTCGTCTAAAGCTTTAACTAATGCAACAACTGATGGTTCGCCAATTGGGCTTTGATCACCTTGTAAAGCTAACAATGCAGAACCTTTGATGATAGGAGTATCATCACCTGGGAATTCATACATATCCAGCAATTCTCTGATTTCCATTTCAACCAACTCAATTAACTCTTCGTCATCAACCATATCGGCTTTATTCAAGAATACGACGATGTAAGGAACACCAACTTGTCTTGATAACAAAATGTGTTCTCTAGTCTGTGGCATAGGACCATCAGCAGCTGAACAAACTAAAATCGCGCCGTCCATTTGCGCCGCACCAGTAATCATGTTCTTTACATAATCAGCATGACCTGGGCAGTCAACGTGTGCATAGTGACGTGCATCTGATTCATATTCAACATGTGATGTTGCAATAGTGATACCACGTGCTCTTTCTTCAGGTGCATTATCAATTTGATCGAATGCTTTAACAGCACCACCGTGTAATTTCGCCATTACAGTTGTCAAAGCAGCTGTTAATGTTGTTTTACCATGGTCAACGTGACCGATTGTGCCTACGTTGACATGAGGCTTATTGCGTGAAAATTTTTCTTTGGCCATGAGTTAATACCTTGTGTTATTCAATTTTATGAAGATTTTT
>DFWO01000060.1:16036-19985 GCA_002380945.1 Methylococcaceae bacterium UBA4132
CGCAAATCAGTTGCATAACCAAACATTTCCGCCAACGGCACTTCGCAGCTAACTATTTTACCTGATGGTGTATCATCCATACCATGAATGATACCACGTCGCCTGTTAATATCACCGACAACATCACCCATATATTCTTCAGGTGTAGAGACTTCGACTTTCATTATCGGTTCAAGCAACACTGGACTTGCTTTTCTTGCACCTTCTCTAAAGCACATAGAACCTGCAATTTTGAAAGCCATTTCATTCGAATCGACATCGTGATACGAACCGTCAAATAAAGACACTTTTACATCCAAAACAGGGTAGCCTGCAAGAACACCACTTTTTAGCTGTTCCTGAACTCCCTTATCCACTGCTGGTACATATTCCTTTGGAACAACTCCGCCAACAATTTCATTAACAAACTCGTAACCAGTACCCGCTTCCTTGGGTTCGATTCTCAACCAAACATGACCGTATTGCCCACGACCGCCTGATTGCTTAATGAACTTACCCTCTTGTTCGACTGCACTACGAATTGTTTCTCTGTAGGCTACTTGCGGCGCACCCACATTAGCCTCAACATTAAATTCTCTTTTCATGCGATCAATAATAATTTCAAGATGCAGCTCGCCCATTCCAGAAATAATTATTTGACCAGATTCTTCATCCGTATGTACACGGAACGAAGGATCTTCTTGTGCCAATTTACCTAAAGCACCCCCCATTTTTTCCTGATCAGCTTTTGTTTTCGGCTCTACTGCTACAGAAATAACAGGATCTGGGAATTCCATACGTTCAAGAACAATAACGTCTTTAGAATCGCACAGCGTATCACCCGTACTAGTATCCTTAAGACCAACCGCTGCAGCGATATCCCCAGCGCAAACTGACTTAACTTCTTCCCTACTATTCGCGTGCATCTGAACAATACGACCAACGCGCTCTCTTTTCATTTTGACAGAGTTATAAACACTATCACCAGAATTAAGTATGCCAGAATATACTCTAAAAAAAGTCAATGTACCAAAAGGATCAGAAACAATCTTAAACGCTAATGCCGAAAAAGGCTCATTATCGCTTGCAATTCGATGCGCTTCCATCACGCCATCTTCCAGCAAACCTGAAATAGCTTTAACATCAGTAGGTGCTGGCATATATTCAATAACAGCATCTAGCATCGCTTGAACACCCTTGTTCTTAAAGGCAGAACCACAAAATGCAGGAACTATTCGACCTGCTATGGTTTGAGTGCGTATACCTTGCTTTATTTCTTCATTAGTCAAAACACCTTCTTCAAGGTATTTTTCCATAAACTCTTCACTAGCTTCCGCAGCTGCCTCAACAATAAGCTCTCGCCATGCTTCACAAGATTTTTGCATAACAACTGGAATTTCCTTTTCCTGAAAAGTCATACCCATATTGGATTCATCCCAATAGATAGCTTTCATTTTGATGAGATCAACAACGCCTTCAAAATTATCTTCAGCACCAATAGGCAGCTGCATAGGCACAGCGTTACTACCTAAACGCGTTTTAATTTGCTCAATAACTCTTAAGAAATCAGCACCAGAACGGTCCATTTTATTAACAAAAACCAATCTAGGCACATGATATTTATCAGCTTGTCGCCATACCGTTTCTGATTGCGGCTCAACCCCACCTACCGCACAAAAAACAGCACAAGCTCCATCTAATACACGCAATGAACGTTCTACTTCGATGGTAAAATCAACATGACCAGGTGTATCTATAATGTTAATACGATGCTGTGGAAACTGCTTCTCCATACCGCTCCAAAAGCAGGTGGTCGCAGCTGAAGTTATGGTAATACCTCTTTCCTGTTCTTGCTCCATCCAATCCATGATGGCTGCACCGTCATGTACCTCACCTATTTTATGAGATACACCTGTATAGTAGAGTACGCGTTCCGTTGTTGTGGTCTTACCTGCATCAATATGAGCCATGATGCCAATATTACGATAACGTTCTATAGGAGTTTTACGCACTGCTACTTACAGACTTATATATTAATTACCAACGGTAATGAGAGAATGCTTTGTTAGCTTCTGCCATTCTGTGAGTGTCTTCACGTTTCTTAGCCGCTGAACCTCTGCTTTCAAAAGCATCCAGCAACTCACCTGCTAATTTAGCAGACATATTTCTTTCGTTTCTTTTGCGTGACGCATCAATCAACCAGCGCATTGCTAAAGCCATGCGACGTGAAGGACGAACCTCAACAGGCACTTGATAAGTTGCACCACCTACACGACGAGACTTAACCTCGACTCTAGGCTGAACATTCTCTAGTGCTTTAGATAATACCTCTAATGGCTCATTATGCCCTTTGCTTTCGATTACATCCAAGGCACCATATACAATACCTTCAGCAACTGATTTTTTACCACTTTCCATGATCATATTCATAAACTTAGTCAACATTATGCTGCTAAATCTTGGATCAGGAATAATCTCTCTTTTTGTAGCGACTCTTCTTCTAGACATTTCTATAACCTACTATTTGCCTTTAGGGCGTTTTGTTCCATATTTAGAGCGACCACATTTTCTGTTGTTCACCCCTGAAGCATCCAAACTACCACGAACAACGTGATAACGAACACCTGGTAAGTCCTTTACACGACCGCCTCTTATCAGAACCACAGAGTGTTCTTGAAGATTATGACCTTCACCACCAATATAGCTACTAACTTCAGCACCGTTAGTCAACCTAACCCTAGCAACTTTACGCAAAGCTGAGTTTGGTTTTTTCGGCGTTGTTGTATAAACGCGCGTACAAACACCTCTACGCTGAGGACATGCTTCCAATGCTGGAACATTGCTCTTTTCAATTTTTTTAGCGCGCGGCTTACGAACCAATTGGTTGATCGTGGCCATATTTTATCTACTCCAGTTTACAAATTAATTGTCAGATAGTACTGAGCTGTGACATACACAAGCGATTACAGTATTTCAACCTAACCCAAAACCCTATAGCTTATGTGAGCTGGACATGTTACTGGTTAATCCGCCTTAGGTCAAGCTCATTTTTTTAATGAGCTATTTTCCAGCTCTTTTATCCATTCAACGCTAGCTTAAGTGCCTCTTCTACATCACCTGCGTCAACAACAGCAACATTCTCATTTTCAACCATTGGTTGTTGAGCAACTCTATTTTTTCTATGCTCGTGATAAGCCAAGCCCGTACCTGCTGGAATTAACCGACCCACAATGACATTCTCTTTTAAGCCTTGTAAGCTATCACTTAATCCGCGTACCGCTGCATCTGTTAACACGCGGGTGGTCTCTTGGAATGATGCCGCTGAGATAAACGATTCTGTTGCTAATGAAGCTTTAGTGATACCTAGCAGAATAGATTCATAGCTAGCAGGAATTTTTCCTTCCGCTTCCATTTTGTCATTTTCTACGCGCATTGCAGCACGTTCTACTTGATCTCCTTTTAAGAAACAAGTATCCCCCGACGCGGTAATTTCTACTTTTCTAAGCATTTGACGAATAATTGCTTCGATATGTTTATCGTTGATTTTTACACCTTGTAGTCGATAAACATCTTGAATTTCTTTCACCAGATAATTAGCAAGCTCTTCTATGCCACGCAATCTAAGAATATCATGCGGTGTTAATTCGCCTTCGGCAATGGTTTCACCTTTTTCCACATATTCACCTTCAAATACGGTGATATGTCGCCATTTAGGAATCAACGTTTCGACTTGTTCGCCTGCGGCATCGGTAATGATAACGCGCTGTTTACCTTTAGTTTCTTTACCAAAAGAAACCGTACCACTAGCTTCTGCCAGTATAGCGGGATCTTTGGTTTTTCTTGCCTCAAATAAATCCGCTACGCGTGGCAAACCACCTGTAATATCACGAGTTTTACTAGATTCTTGTGGAATTCTAGCCAGTACGTCACCGACTTTCACTTCGCCACCATCTTTGATACCCGCAATTGC
>DFWO01000007.1 GCA_002380945.1 Methylococcaceae bacterium UBA4132
GGGGTACGGTAAGGATTCCTTCGTAAATGAGTAACATCCCTTTCAGGCCAAATCGAACTTAACGCCGTAGTTTATCGGCTCCAGTTTCCGTTCCCTCAACTCGTACATTCCAAAGCGGTTGGTATGGTGTGTCCTGTATGGGCTTAATCCGTCAAGAATTTCTGGTGTTAATTGGAAACCTTCAGCCTCAAGCTCTTTCAATGCTTGGGTGATCGTATGACAATTGTGGAAGATCAGCAAATTGGCGATTAGATGGTTATATTTAATGATTTTCAGTTGGTTATCCCGTACATTGTCTTCTATCGTGTCAGAACCGAAGTAAATCCACTGGGCAAATTTATTAAAGCCCTCGCATTTATTCTGTGCCGCTTGGACAATGCGCCGAAGTTCATGGTCACCGATATACTCCAACAGAGAAATGGTGCGGATGACCCGGCCCAACTCGCGGAAGGCGAAATAAAGCTTATTTTTCCGGCTGGCAGTCCCAAGCTTCCGCAAAATAGTCGATGGTGAAATCCGACCGGCCCGGATCGACTGAGCCACTTGCAGCATATCAGGCAGATGGCGGGCGATCAACTCCCAGTCGATGTTATCCTTGGTAAATAAATCTCCGATATGCAGGTAGGTAGTCTTGGCTGTTGGACGGAACCATTTCAAATCTTTCCAGTTTCGGATACGCGGCATCAGCTTGATACCTAACAAAAAAGCCAAACCATAAACCGGTGCGCTTTGAGCCTGGGTATCGCCGTGCACTGTGTCGGGCTGGATATCCGACTTGTTCTTAGTGAGGCCGTCGAGGATATACACGGCTTCCCATACCCCGCAAGGAATGAAGTGGGAAAACAGGGCGATATAGTTGTCGCTGACATGGTAATAAGCGATGCCGCCATAACCCCCGTAGCGGATATGCCGCTCTGACAACAGATTGTTTTCGTACAGATTCCATTGCGTACCGTCGGCTGCAACCCGTTTCGTATCGCCCCAGTAGCCCGGCAATTCAAATTTATTGTACGCATTGATCGCCATCGTAATCGCCGACTCCAACTTTTCTGTGGTGACTTGACGCTGATTGACGAAAGACACTTGCCGTGCGCTGATGTCGGCAATGTTCTTGGCTATTTGCGTTGGTCCTATGCCTGTACCATAAGCGAACACCGTCAGAATTTTACGCCGGTCTTCTTCCTGGAGCTTGCTTTTATGGCCGCTCAATGGAGCAAAAGATTTTCCCCAGCCGAGCCATTGCAAAGTATCGGCAAGCACATCCAGTAACGATAGCTCCAGTTTATCAAGTTTTCGGGTTAATGCTTCGTCCAACTGCTTGAATCCTGGCGGTACTGGCTTTTTTTCTTGGCGAAGTAATTTAGGGCGGCCATTAATGATCTTGAAATAGGGATTGTCCTGGTAAGTCGAATCGAGTTGTTCAGCCGCATTAGCAAGCAAAGCGCGGACGTGATTGATAAAAGCATCAGTTTCAAGGGGCAACCCAACTTCTTCGCTGTATTCATACCGTGTGCGTTCGCATTCATCCATTGGCACCAATTCATCGCGGTGGTCTGAATAAGCATCGCTACCAACAACGCAAATATCGCCCGATTTTAATTCTTGCACCATTTGTAAACAGACGCAGGCTTCGAATTGGCGGTAGTTAATACGAGTTGCCACCGTATTTCGCTGGCTTTCCCCGGTAACAAGCTGCCACCATCGTTCCGGTATCCAAGCCAGGTCATTTGGGGTTAATTTTGTTTTACTATTAAAATTGAAATCAAACCACTCCTTATGCCGCGACCTGTTGCCCAGGACAAAAGCCAAGGAGCGTTCAAAACCGTTATCCTGGCTGGTGGATACCCAGCTTAACTTGCTTAATATCCGTAACAACGCTGACCGCTTTGGCTTAAAATAATGGCGGATAAAACGAAACGGATTTTTCCCGCCATACTCGGCATGTAAGCGTGAGAATTCGCACAGATCAGGACGATTGGTCACGGCATGGCGAACACTTTGTAACTGCTCGTTTTCCGGTTGGCCGGAACTCAAGACGGTTTCCAGGAAAGCGAAGCGGCGCAGGATTTCGTCCGTCATTTCCTGATTGTCTTTGAGATATTTTTCCAACGCATCTTGGGCGGTGTGCTCTATTTTCCTCATTTGTTTACAAAAAATATCGCAGAGGTCGTCGGTTACTATGGCTAAACGATGCCGGATTAAAGCTAAGGCAACCGCATAGCGTTTAGCGGCGGTCATATCGACCATGCTGGCGGCATCCAGGCTATTACCTTCGAGCGCCCATTGTTTTGATTTAATAACTGGAATCGTCTTCAGAATATCTGAATGGCCCGACAATGCCATCAAGTTGTCATAACGGGCAAGCAAATTACGAATCCCGTCTATCGTTGGCTTGGCTGTGTCCCGCTTAAGGTCGTTCCAGGGGCTAACACGGCGTGGATCATTGCTGACAATAAAGAGTTGGTCGATAAAGGATCGACCTTCATCCGTGAGCGTATTGTGGATGCTTGTGTATAACGCCTGGTTCGCCGAAACCCGCTGTACCCGCGCTTCCCGAGCTAAAGTATCGAATGCTGGCAATTCGTATCGGTAGCGAACCAGCGTCTCGATGCCAATGTTCACGATATCGATAATATCTTCCTTGGTCATAGCTGCATCATGAAAAGCTTGCCGCATGAGCCTCTTGCCATCGTCGCCAAATGGCTTGACACCAAGAAAATCCCGTACTGCCGACAAATGTTTACGCCTGGCTTGGGAACTATCGTACTGCGCCAGACTATCTTTGTCATAAAATTCGCCGACAACAGTGGCGATATGTTCGATGATTGCGCTCGGCACTTCCTTAGAAAAAACAAAGTAACCGAGCCGTTGATAGGTTTTGAGCAACAGGACAAAACCCAAGCGCGTCGTAGCTGATCGGGTCATGCTGTTGCAAAACTGCAATTCGGTATCCGACAGGGTATAGAATTCTTCCAGTTCTGTTGGCGCAAGACGGCTTTTGAACCGGGGATAGGCGGTATCGCTAGGTTGCAAAGGCTAACAATCGGGTAAAATTAAACGCAAGAAAAACGACCGTTTATCTGGTAGATGAAATAACACATGAACCAGGGTATAAAATAACAAGAAAACCCATTGATAAAAACAAAACAATATTGTACCCTTAACCTTATCTTTTCTTGTACTTTTTGTTGATCACTATGCTGGTGGGTTATGTTCGGGTTTCCAAAAGCGACGGCAGCCAAACCTTGGAGCCCCAACGGGATGCCCTATTAGCCGCTGGGGTGGAGAAAAACCGCATTTATGAAGATTTGGCTTCCGGACGCAAGGATGACAGGCCGGGGCTGAACGCTTGCCTTAAAGCCCTACAACCGGGAAATACCCTAGTGGTCTGGAAGCTGGATCGGCTTGGCCGGGACTTAAAACACTTGGTCACGACCGTTGACGAACTCAGGAAGCGTGATGTGGGCTTAAAGGTATTGGCTGGGGCTGGTGCTCAGATTGACACCACCACATCAAATGGGAGGCTGTTTTTCGGGATATTTGCGGCGCTGGCCGAATTTGAGAGGGAGTTGATCGCCGAACGCACCCGTGCAGGGCTGGCGGCAGCTAGGGCAAGAGGGCGGAAAGGCGGAAGGCCGAGAAAAATGGACAGGGCGACATTGACGATGGCAATGTCGGCGATGGCTGATCCTAAAGCCAATGCGTCTGAGGTGGCCAAAAGGCTTGGAATTACGACGACGACACTTTATATGTACGTCAACGGGGATGGGTCGTTAAAAGAAGCAGGTCAATTAATCATTAGATAATGATTGCTTTTTGTCAATAAGTGGTCATTGGGAAATTGAGCCATTTTGTATTAATCAACCCAAATAAGGCTATCACATACGGTTTCCGACAATCCGGAGAGCAGGCTCTCACAGATTGTCTATCATAAATCCTATCAGCAACGCGAAAATTTATAGAAATATCGAAGTCTATTTAATTGAGTGCAATCGGACTTTTATTTTCCTATCCCTAAACTAACCGTTTTAAAAAAACCAATAATATCTTTATTCCGTCCAGGCCATTCTGGATGTGGGCCGTTGCCTTCGCAATACCAAGTCTGTACGCCGTTTTTGCAGCCACTGTAAGCCATACAACCTTCAATGCCTGGGACTGGGGTGGTAAAGGGCAATGGTTGCCCCGGTTTGAGGTCCAGGGCTTTTTGGTCAAGTTCTTGTTGGTAATAGTTTTCCCAGCCCAAGAATTTACTGGATTCTGGTACTTTTCTGTCACTGGTTTTGTAGGTTTTGGTCGTGCATTTATTGCATTTTGCCCACCATTCAATAACTTCTTTGCCGTAGTTGGGAAACAGTTTGTCGCGACTGCTGTGCATTAGCATCACCGGTGTAGGTTTTACACAATTTCGGTCTTCTAAATCTGCACCCCGAATACCGGCTGCGCTGGGTGCAATTGCGTTTGGAATGTGTTTAGTACCGTTGAATATGGCGGTTCCGATTGTCACTGTGCCGCCATCGGAATGTCCGGTCAAAAAAATACGTTTTTTGTCGATACACCATTTTTTCTGAATAAGCTTAGGTATTTCGGCCAATTGGACGACGGATTCCGGCGATAATGGCCTGTGGTCAGCATACGCAATAACAAATCCTGCTGCGGTTGCCTCGCTAGTTAAATAGACCTGTTCTTCTGTTTCTTCCCGATCTCGTCCGGCGGCGGCATATACCATTAATAATGGGTGAGCGATGGTATCTTTATAGTTTGAAGGTGTTCTGACTGAAAAACGGATGCCGTCATCGGTTTTTTCATCGTCACTGGGGCCGGCTTCACCCGGCTTTGATCCCGGTTGGCAACCTGTTGCTGACAGATCTTTGGTATAAACGGTTTCACTTATATTGACACCTGCCTTCGCTGATTCGGTGATATGGGCATCCGGCGTGTAGTACGTTTTGCTGGCACCGGTAAATCCAGCCATAAACAGGCCAAATGCCATGACGAATGTCATCAGGAGATCGGGTTGTTTGCCGCGATAACGCAGCCATTCCGGCTTGAACAGGCCAATAAACAAGATTGCAATAGAGCCAATAATCAATAACCTGAAAAAATACAGCAGTAACGTACTCATGGCTTAACCTCAATTAGTTTGTTAAACGGTTTTGTTTTCAAGAATGATACTTGGCTGTCGGTTTGATGGCAGGCTGAGTTTGTTTGCTGTGGGCTGCTTTCTTGTCAATGCCAACCCCCATCGCAAAGCGGTTCATGCAATTCGCGACTGCACACAAACGCACCGTGTCTAGCAAGGCGCGTTCATCCCAGCCAGTTTCATAGATGGAGTTGACATCAGCTTGTGTTATTTGGTCAGGTGTCAAGGTAAGTTTTTTTACGAAGTGCAGGATGGGCTTTAGCTTGTCATCAACTTTTGCGCTGTCAATGTCCAATTTTAATTGGCCGTAGACGGATTCATCGATACCCAATTCCTTAAACAGCGACTTATGTGCTGTATAACAGAATTCCGATTGGTTTAGATCGGAGGTATAAGCGATAATCAGTTCACGCGTCCCTTTGCCCAAAGGCGAAAAACTACCTTTAATATCTTCCAATAATTTAAACAACAGGATGCCAAGGCGTGGGTATTTTGCCAGTAATCCGGCGATATTTTCCAAGTCAGGGCTTGAAGGTAGGTAAGACATAGTAATCTCTGGGCAAATGAAGAGGGATAGGCCAAATTGTCGGCAAACCTTAAAACACGAAAGTTTCGACTTCCGCGATTAAAAACAGGGGATCGCCACCGCTGGAAATTTCAACGGCATGGGCCGCCGTTTCCTGTCCGCCCGGCGAACTCAGACAGTCCTCCAAATCCTTCATGGACGGAAAATAAACTTCCGCAATACGATGGTACGGTGCTTGTTCTCGCCCCGGAGCTGCCGTGATCAAGTTGGCATCAAAGCGAATTTTGCCGGCCAGTTTTGCTACCGCCAAGGGAAAATGTTCATGTTCGTAACGACGTTCAAAGACAGCGACATCGGTGGGGGTTGGGTACATAACAATCAGTTTTGCTGTTTTCATGGTTTTCCTTTTCATAGGGTTTGTTTATGGTGAGGTGATCATATTCCCTAATTATAAGGCTTGTAAAATACTAACTGCCTATGAAAGAATAGGTTTTTGCTATATAAGTTCGAGGAAGGCACTATGGAAATGCACCAAATCCGTTATTTTTTGGCGGTTTGCGATCACGGCAGTTTTACCCGTGCCGCGCAATTCAGCTATATTTCCCAGCCGTCTTTAACGCAATCCATCAAAAAATTGGAAGATGAATTGGGCGGGGAATTGTTCACCCGTGATCGTTCCGGATGTTTGCTGACTTCGCTTGGCCGCTTGGTGGAGCCAAATTTTCGTAAGATATACAAGGAAACCGTCGCGACCAAGGCAGATGCCATCCGTTTTACCAAGCTGAACAATATCCCGTTGCGGATAGGCCTGATGGCAACCGTAGGCGCACAACGCTTAAGCCCGATTTTTGCCCATTACAAGCATGAGTTTCCCAACATTGAATTTGAATTGATTATCGACTGTGAAACGGCATTATTGCAGCAACTGGAATCGGAATTGCTGGATTTGGTGATTAGCGCCCCTGTGCAATTGCTGGGTTCGCCCTACCAATCGACTTTGCTGTATACCGAAAAGTACGTGGTTGCGTTTAACAACAAGCACCGCTTCAATCACTTGGGCAAAATCGACCTCAAGGAAATCCAGTCCGAGCCTTATTTGGACCGGTTAAACTGTGAACTCAGGGATACCCTGCGGGCAATCTGCCAAGACCAGGAAGTGAACCTCTACGCCGCGTACCGCAGCAACAGCGAGGATTGGATCGTCAACTTGGTGCGCGCTGGCATGGGCGTTGCGCTGATGCCAGAGTACAGCCTGCCTGCAAACGCCGATGACGTACGTTGCCGTTATTTGAGCAATCCCGAAATAAGCCGCCAGATATATGCGATTTATTATCCGCAGAACCAGAAAAATACTGAAATTAAGAACTTGCTTGCAGTTTTAATCCATAGGTAAACCCTATGTTTTCATAGGCTGTTAGTATTTTACAAACGCGCCTGATTAATTATAAGATTCGCTCAGGCACATCAACAAAAGGCTTGCGCCCATTAGTTTACCTCCTTAAATCCAAAAAAATAAATATGTGCCATTCTAATAGCTATATGATACAGCTATGGAAAGCAGTATAAATACCAACTATTTTGATCTGATTGAATGACTAGGCTTTTTTCAACTTCTTACTTTAAGTAAGGTAATTTATCGCGAGACAGGATGCCTGTATTTGAGGTGGTACATAATGAATGATGTGAAAAAACTCTTGTTAGCGCTTGGGCTGCTTTTTTTATTGGTTCAATTCATAACATTTATACTGGTTGGAACTAAAGGTATCTGGTCTGGCTATTGATTTTTATCCAAGTAAGCCAAGCCCAAACCGAACAGGAAAAGTATTTCAGGCATTTCAACCGTATCCAGTAAAAATTATCAAAAAAGACCAACCAGAATTATACGAAAGAGTCCGCAGATAATTATGCAGAACAGGCATTCATCCTTAGCTATAGTGCGGTCTGCAGTTATAGTCCGATATTGAAGGCCTGCTTATTACAATTTTATTGTCTGCTATCAAAAAATATGAAGGGCAGGACTTGGCCGTTTTCTAACCTTACAAAGTGTTAATATCTGTCTGCTTTTTTTGACTGAAGCTGATTCGACTAAGATATTACTCATTTACGAAGGAATCCTTACCGTCCCCCAATGTGTTCAACAAGTTGGTATCGTGTCACCCAGATAGGCAGTTGGTTATAGCGTGTTTCTTTGAACTTTTCTCCGACAATCAAGCCTTGTTTGACTAAATCCCTCAGGGTGCGGTGTATCTGGCTGATACTGGGTACTTTATCTAATCCGTACCATTCGTAGCCGTGTTCCATCATGTAAAGCAGGCTTGACGCTGAATAAGGCGGAAGCCCGCAACCAGTGTCTTCGGTTTCTGATAACAGCCTGATAATGATTTGTCTATTCTTGGTGAAGTGTTTCAATTGCTTGCCTTAAAAGTTGTACTGCACCGCTATGATACAACTTTTGACGGCGTAACCCTGTGGTTATTGACGACTATTCACCGCTGCCGCTTTATTCAACTCAGTATCACCTGAAGACGGACGTATTCAGAATGCCGTAGACTTCATTTAAGCCGCGAAATTCATTTCATTAGCAAACTTTCTGTGTCTTTAAGTTATCGTGCTTTAAAACATGCTTTACGGCGTTATGTAGTGTATTTATAACTGTTTCCCCGCTTGTTAGTATTTCTTAAGTGAGTCAAGCTAGTTCTTTGATTTTCCAGCGGCGGTGCTTTTTCCGCCGCTGTTCTCTTGACGTTGATTTTGCTTTAAGGTTTTACAGCGGAGGTGCTTTCCCTCCGCTGCACCGAAGGTGTTTTTCCGTTGATTAATATCTTCTTATTCTCGCATACCGCTCTTTTTCTGCTCATAGCTGATTGATAATTATAAGCTCGTGTGTTGGTAAGTCTTTTTATTTTTCGTGCTTTAGACGGCTGTTAATTTAGTTGCCTGATTTCGACACTTTGTTGATAAATGTGTGACCTACGTTTTGATTCACCACCTATATTCTGAAATGTTAGCCAGTCAAGAATAGGGTTTTGAGAGCTGTTTATAAGGGTATTACCGACCACTAAAAATAGTGTTGGCGACTGTAACCTTAACAGTCTTGCTAGAGCAGTTTACACATAAATAAGTCACCGCTTAATTGCGTTAAGTATTTGATTATTATTAATTTTTAGTTGTGTTATTATGGTTTTTCCCATACCCTATAGTCAATGAAATTGAAATCCAAAATGAAAAATTACGATGGTAAAACTGACCGACATATTCATCACACCCGCAAGACCCAGCCAAGCCGACCTAAGCACCTTAGAAACACTGTGCGAGGCTGTTGAACATTCTAAGCGCGTCAACCCATCCATGCGCTCCTATCTTGTTTTAACCATGTCACCCACCAATCCGCAAATAACAGAAATCGCCGATGCTAAGGAATTTGCCGCCGACTATCCGACATTGGCACTCGCTCAGCAAATAATCTGTGACAGAAAGGCATACCGCGACTGTTTATCCAACGGGTACGGTGTGAGTGAATATACCAATGAAAAAGCCTCGGAAGAGATTATTAATTTAGTGGGAGAAATTTATGGCTTTTAAGAAAAGACCAAGATCGGAAGAAGACATTGATGCCATGATTGCGTTGGAGAAAGGTACATGGGGTGAAGTTGTATCTTTGAAACGCTACCAAGTGGAGCAGTTGTCTCTTAATGAGTTGTTTGCCAAATATGCCGCAATTGAGGCAAACAACATCAAAAACAAGCTCAGTCAATGCGTTGTGGTTAGAGAAATTAGGGTCAAATTTGGCGAAGATGACAGACGGTTTGGCGAATATCTAGCTACAACAATACTGTCCGAGATACCCTCTCATACAATTACCAGAATGATTAGAGTTGCTGACTTTTTTGAAGACAAGCCCATTGACGGTATTGCGTGGAGTTCTGCACTTGCGTTGTCTGAACCTAGAAATGCGACCGTAGCGTTGGAGGTTTATAATGAATTTGCTGGTAAAGGAGCGAGACCGATTGATGTCATCAGACGTATTGAGGAAATGATTGGCAGACAAAAGTCAACGACTACTAACAGGGCTGATAGTGACAGAGATGCTGTTGATAGTGAGTCTTGTGAGACGGATTTAGCTGATATTCCTATGGCTAGATTTATCCGACCACCCGCCTCTGTTGTTGAGAATGTAGAAGCCGCCGCGTTACCTAAGCAAAAAGATTTCACCATCGAGTTACCTGTTGATGTCAAACTCAATGAGCCAGCAATGCTTCACATAAAATTCTCGCGTAATATTTGCACTATGAGTCAAGTAGAGCTTGATGGCATGGTTGAAACACTGTTTAGCATATACAGTTTTTTTATAAACAAAGCCGACAGACTTAGACTGTGGAGAGGTTTGATTCGTAGAGAACAGAATTAGGCTGTCGAAAGCCCGCTGTAAATAGGCGGGCTTCGCTTCACAACCACTAGCAAGACTCTAAAAAGGCTTGTCTGGCTAAAATTCTGATGAAGTCGGCGGCTGATTTGGCTATATCAACCACATTTTTGTTAAGTTCGACAAATTCCGCCCAACTGTGTGAACCCGCAACCTCCTCACAATCTTCTTTCAGGTTTTTGATTTTCATTATTCTGCCGTCATGTTCTTCCCAAAACACCAGACTTGAGAATAGGTGACGTGGTAGTTGATTCAGAATGTCTATGGATTTTTTGGATAACGGGTAATTGTGAACCGTTGTCCAGTTTAGGTTTTGAATGTCATCGGCGGGTATCTGTGACGAGATGGCGAACAAAATAGCTTGGCGTTTTACAAAGTTGTAGCGTTCCAAGCTAATGATGAGTTCGTAGTCGGTGATTACTTCAAGTGGTTTGGCTGTGCGGTATATTTTCATGGTAAATCCCCCTTTCGAGAGCATACCATGAAATTTGTTGAGTCTGCTGCCATCGGGTTTATCAGCAAAAACAGCGTGACTTGAGTGAGGAAGTTAGAGGATTATAGTTTTTTAGGCACGGATCGATGAAGGGACTGTATGCCGACCGTCCGATTAAAACCTAAGACTGCGCTTGTAGTGGTGCTAAATGCACTCATAATTCTTCCTTGTTGATTGGGTTGTTTTGGTCATTTTTACTGTTTTTTTAGAGACTAACTGTTTTTCAGAAAAATAAGAATAAATAACTTTATAAATCAATATATTGGTTAATAAATGATTGTTTTTTTGAGTCGTGTCTGTTGTGGGTCTTTTTAGTCGGGTAAATGAGTCGGGTCTATGGGTACTTTTTTGAGTCGGGTATAGAAACGCCGAAAGGCACGAATAGCAAGGATTACGGCGTTTTATAAGTGTGAGTATTTTCACCTGAACTATCGTTCAGGAGGCGGCTATATGGGGTGCGTTATATATCGACATGGGTACGGCGAACAGGTAACTTCATATTTTCAATGGTTCGAGTAATATTAGCCCTGTCTTTTTTGTTACCCGTCATCCATTGGTAAATTACCGCCGCTCGTGTCGCCGACTTTTCGCTAAGCAACCAGCACTGGAAAACTAACCCACGCTCTTTAGCAATCTCTGGTGTAATTTGCGGTGTGTATGTTGACCTTTTCTGTTCTCGTTTAAGTGCCGTGTTTGATTTCTCTTTGGCTTTTTTGAGTAGGGTTTTAACAGATACCTCGCCTTGTTTGTAAAAATGAATGCAGCCTAACTGTTGATAGATAGATAAATCAAGGTGACTTTCGACTTTTTTCGCCGTATTTAATTGCCGTTCACTGATACTAAGGGCTAAGTCCATGCTAAAGCCGTTGGTAAAAATACCCTGCCATCGTCTATTGAGTGTTTTATGTTTTGGAAAGGTGAGAGATAACCAGTACAAATCCATGAGCGGTGCATCTTGCCTGATAGCTTTCTCTTGTTCCAATGTTAAGCAAGCTGCGTAGAGTCCTTGCCAGCGTGGGGCTATCCCGTGATTAGACAATGCTTTAGAGATAGCAAAAACAAGTAGTCTAAAATCTTTCTGATCACTCTTCTCACTCTTCGCACAGATAATATCCAGTGCTTGCTTTAATTTATCTGGCTTGAAGCCTACCAGTTTCGCTTCGATCTTAGCCAATAAGCGTGCTTTGTTCGGATCATCAGGGTTAAACACTTGTCTTGAGCTGGGTATTAATGCTTTTTTTCTGGTATAAAATTTCATGCGTTTTACTCTGAAACCCTGAGCGTTTGCACCGTCAGTAGGTTCTTTTATGGTGTGTAAAAAGATTGCCAAGGTGTTGAATCACTCCAATACCAAGTCAACGCCACGTTATCTGTCGTTTGTTTAAAATTACCCAACCCCTAGAAAAACAACGCTGGACTCGCGCTGGTAACTCACATAAATTATCGCTTTGTTTTTAGGAGGTCATTTGAATAGTCGCCATAGTCGCACCATTACTGCCGTACAAGCACCGATTATTCCTGTGGTTGCATCAACATTGGCGTTGATTAATGCAGCATAGACAGAATTAAGAACAGTAGAAAACCGATAAAAAACGTTGCCGTAATATAAGCATTATCGGGTAATTGATGTGCTTCGTGTAGTAACTCTTCGGTGACGAGATAAAGTAATGACGCTAATCCAAATGCCAGTAATAATGGAATGCTACTACTTGGAATAAATTGTATCAGTACATGACTCAACACAGCACTGATGACCACAATAGAGGCTAATAGCATAATAATCAGGATGCTGGTCATCTGACGTAGCTTGGTTAGACCCAAGCTAACCGATAATGCGAGTCCTAGGGAAAACATTTCCAAGCCTAAAGCGATTGTTAAAAACTGCCCTGCCTGTTCGTTAGCAGCAAAACTAACCCCTATTAAAAAGCCGTCTACAATCACATCTACACCCACCGCTCCTAGCATAGCAATAGGCATTCCAACTTGCTCATGTTGATGCTGATTAGCTTCTACTTTTTCTGCATAAGCGCGGATGAGGAGCATAAGAAGTACGCCACAGCTAAATCCAATAGCAACCTCATAGGGTTCATGACTTTTACTAATGCCTGGCAATAAATCCACAGCAACCACCGCAAAAACCACCCCAGAGGTAAAATGCTGGATGACAGAACGCCATGTATTTGAGGGTTGTCGGATTTTTGCAACGATTCCACCGAGGATGAACGTGACAAAGGGGATAAGGGCATAGAAAAAAACAGATTGCATAGAGTGAAATTCAATTAAGGGAATAATGAACAGACGGTCATTAATAAGTTACCAAATATTAACAGCCTAACGGCTTAAGATTATAGGAACCGTAAGTTTATGAGTAAAGCGGACTATGAAGTTATCCATGTCTTTGCGGAACGAGTAATTTCTGCGACAAAGTTTTTCAACCTCATTGCTCAACAGTGCTTCATATTTTATGATAAGTAACAAAATGTTATTTTGTTACTTAGTAAGCGGTTGATTTGATTGCGTTTGTCGGATTTACCCACTACTATATGTAACAAATATTTAATTTAATAGAAAAAGAACACATAAAATGAACGCGGTCGATGCTGCTAACAAAACCGAAATTGAGATGATGCACGCGGTGCTGAACCATAAGTTTGGTCAACTGTATGCCGATATTTGGAAAGTCGGGGTGAATGTGTCACTGCGGATTAGTGATCTGTTAAAGCTGAAGTACGCTGACTTAAATCTGGAGGAACGCTCACTTAAGCTGATTGAAGCCAAAACGGGAAAGGTGAAGCTGATTCGTTTGAACGCGGCGGCTATTGTGGTGATGAGCCGAAGACGACAGGAATACCCTAGTGATACTTGGTTGTTTCAGGTGCATAGCAATCGGGCAAAAAATAAACCCGTTAGTCGTGTTTCGGTCAGTCGGGTGTTTAAAGAGGCGGGGGAGCGTGTGGGTCTGCGTATTAACACGCACAGTATGCGTAAGTCTCGCGGTATGGCGATGTACAAGGATGGCGTGCCGATTGAGAAGATTGCTAAGGTGTTGAATCATTCTAATACGACATCAACATTACGTTATCTAGGGATTACCCAAGCAGAAGTGTTACAGACTTATGATGATTATGAGCTGTGACGATAAAGTTACTACACGGGATGACTTGCATAAAGTTACAGGTCTTACTCAATACCGTCTACTGCAACTGACAGCAACTACATTCTAGCAATAGTTATATCGGCTATAAATTATGAATTGCTGTATTAAGCTGCTTAACTTTGTATCCTGAAAAGTGTTGATACATCATTCAAACTATTCTGTATTTCTGAAAAGACTTAATATGCTGTGTTCTGTTTATTGTAGCTACATGAAAATAGAATCTCGTAATGTGTTTCGCTAAATGTTAAACTCAAATATGTAAATATACTTGTAAAGTTACAACTAATAATTAAGATACGCGATGACCTATACTTACAATCACTATAAACTTCACAATGACCCCTTGTCATTGGTTCTTTGCCAAATAAGGTTCAGCAAGGTTCGTCGAATGCCAGAGTTTATACCTCAGATTCATGACCTGCTGCGAAAAGAAGGTTTTCCTGAAGATGTAAGTGCTACTGTGCAACAGGTTGTAATAACACCAGGCAACCAACCTGAAATCATTGAACGTAAGCAAGACGAGTTTCGTTCTAAAGATAATCAATGGAGTCTTACCATCAGTGAAGATATGCTAGCTTTAGTTACAACTGCTTATGATCGTTTTGAAGGATTTGCAGTTCGTCTGAAACGATGTCTTGAAGTCATTGACCAAGTGGCAGAAATTCATCATGGTCTGATTAGTCGGATTGGTTTACGTTATGTAGATGTAATTGATCCGCATCCAAACGAAACTTTCAGAAACTACTTACAAGTCGGTCTTCATGGTCCACAATCACCAGTATTTACTGACCCAAATCAATGGTTGCATCTCGAATCTGTAGGGAGAACTGAGATTGGCACAATGATTGTACGGATTACTCAAAACGACCAAGGAATAGTATTGCCACCAGATGTGTTTCATAAACCAATGAACCATAAAATGAAAATTGATGCAGGTAAAGTAATAACGCTCGTTGATACTGACCACTTTGTTGAAGGTTCTTGGGATTACGATTTAGACCGTATCATAAATACAACCGATGAGTTACATCAGGCTATTAATGCCGCATGGTTTAATAATTTAGTTACTGAAGAGGCATTGAAAATATGGGGGGCAGACTATGTCGAATAAAAGGTATTCTTCTGCGATTGATAACAATATTCCCCCGCCAAAATTCACACCAGGGTTTAATTCTAATGTAACAAGCATTTTTTTAATGGGAGCAACGTTAGGGGTAGTAACGGTTATTTGGAGACCAACAGTTCAAAACGATTTAGATTCTAGCTCCTATAAAACTAAACCTAATCAACTAATTATTGTTGATCAGACTCCTCGCTTTGTTGAAAATAATATATCAAATGACTCGACAGCTATACCATTTAGTGAATATGCTTCTTTGGTTAGTTCTGCATTAGGGCTTGGTAAAAGCGATATAGCTCGTATTCTAGGTATTTCCCGTCCAACATTATATTCTTGGATAAAAAGAACAAGTGAACCAAGGGAAAACGATCATCCTGAACGCTTGCGTACTTTGGGAGAGTTGACCGTCGAAATTTGCAAAGAATCTAAAAGACCAATTTATCATCGTTTTGTTGAAGAACCGTTACCAAATCAAACGAGCAGTATTCTTAATTTTTTATTAGCGAAAGAATGGAATTCAGGTCAACTACGCCAATTGCTTGCAGAAGCACGACGATTAACATCAGAACGTGATCAACGTTTAGGGCATGTTACGCCTATTAAAGTTAGCCAATCCAAACAGGAATCGAACCTACTCGACAACAGTATTGCCTTAAATCTGGAATAGCTTATGGCAGATAACATTCCAGACGCAGCAGGCTGTTTACGCTTAGAAGGCTGGAGGCAAGGTTGTCTTATTCAGCCGAATAATGCTCAACAAATCATCGAATCTAGCATTGACTATTATAATAAAGGTGCATCACCCGATACTTGGCTGGTGATACTGACGCAAGATTGCGACTTAGTTAGAAACACTGATGTTGAACCTTTTGTGGAACTATTGGCACTACAAACACTATCCAATAAACCATCAAACCCAATGAAAGGGCAAAGTGCTAGAACACTGCATTTAACGTTTAAAATTGATAATCAGATTTATTGGTTTGAGTGTTGTATTCATGATCGTTTTCGTATTAAAAAAAACGCACTCTGCGGGGCGGGTTGCAATACTAAGCTCGTTTTTCAAGAAAATGAGCTTCGACTTTTACGGCAATGGTTAGCAAGAAGATACACCCGCGCCGCCTTTCCAGACAATTTTGAAAAATATCTTGCCTCTACAAAAGACCCCGTTAAAAAACTGTTCAAATCCGCCGCCGCCAAGCTAATCAGCACCGTTTATATTGCCATTGATAATGAAGAGGCAGGCATGGATGAAGATTATGTCATCCATGTTATTTTGACAGTGTTGGCTGAAGATTTTGAAGAGGATGAAAAAAGAGCCTCTATAGATGAGTTTGAGGAACGGTTTATAACCGTTTTTAGTAACCGCCCGCATATTCGTTTTGCATTGAAATATCCTGATGATTCGGCTAGTTATGACGTGCGTGTGTTATCAGAAGAAGACGTGACATTAAGCATACTGCGTAACTACAAACGCTTCGATGCCGATTATCGAAGCGTTGATGATGATGCTATCTCGCCGCCTGAAAATATTGATGTAAATTGAAAAACAAGCTTCAACTAAATTGTACTAATAAAAGGTATTTACAAGTATCACGCTCGGATTACTCACAATAAGGTTTTTATAACCTAGCTATCTATCGGCATCTGAAAATTAATTTCAAAGGAGTAAAAATAGTGCTTGGCTTAATGTTACGAGAAGAATTTCGGTGTAAACGTCTCAAAGGAACGGCTATTGAGCTTTCCAATGAAACAAATACAGGTGCAACTCAGATTGCATCACAAGATTTTTTAGAAATTACTTATCCAACACAAGACCTTTTGAAAGGGATTGAAGCAGTAGGTCCGAATCAAGGACGACCTATTGTTGTTATCGGTGAACGCGGTTTGGGTAAATCACATTTAATGGCAACGTTTTATCATGCTGTAAATAATCCGACCACAACGGCTGATTGGTTAAACTCATGGTCAGCTACGCTAGAAGAACCACATATCGGTAATATTGCATTACGCAGTAATATGTTAGTCATAGGCGAAAGTTTACATCGCCAGCGTTATAAGTTTTTATGGGATTTGTTATTTGAGAAACACCCATACGGAACTTACATTAAAGGTAAATGGGAAGGAATGGGGGATGCAAAAACCGATATTCCCTCTGACAAACTGATACTTGAGCTTTTACAACATACTCCAACAATGTTGTTATTAGATGAGTTTCAGACATGGTATGACGGATTAACGAATACTAAACAATATCCGTGGAAAAATTGGGCGTTTAATTTTATTCAGATACTTTCTGAAATCGCTAAAGAACATCCTGATTTATTAGTGCTGGTCGTGTCTGTACGCAATGGCGATACTGATGCCTATCAACAAATTCATCGTGTTAATCCTGTTCAAATTGATTTTAAAGCGGGTGGTAGTCCAGAACGCATTCAGCAAGATCGTCGGCGAATGCTATTACATCGTTTATTTATTAATCGTTTGCAAATACCAGCAGATAGTATTGAATCATTACTCACTACGCACATTAATGAATACTTTCGTTTACTAGATATACCAACATCTGAACAAGAGCGTAAACGCAAAGAATTTGTTGATTCATATCCATACGCTCCGCATTTATTGCAATTACTAGAAGATCAAGTGTTAGTAGCAACGGACGCTCAAGAAACCCGTGACTTAATTCGGATTTTAGCTAATTTGTTTAAGGGTAGAGGCGAATTAAGTGCAGTTTTAACAGCGTCTGATTTTTGTTTAAATGATGATGAATCGGGTATTGGTACTTTGCTTGATTCGGTATCAAATCAACAACATCGAACAATCCGTGAAAAAGCATTGCGTAATATCGTATCAGTTCAAGAAGCTGTACCAAACTATGCAACCACACTGCCACACTTACAAGAAATTTTTGGTGCTTTATGGTTGCGTTCCATTGCAGTGGGTAATCTTGCAGGTGCAGAGCCTAGTATGCTTCAAGTCGATATAACCAAAAATAAAGTTATTGATGACAACTGCTTTCAAGTAGAACTATCAACCATTATCGAAAACAGTTTTAACTTACATAGAGAAGGCTCGCGCTTAGTATTTCGTGAAGATGAAAATCCACAAGCTAAATTGATGGCTTGCGCTCGTAACGACAAACTTTTTGCTGATGGTTCTGATTTGTTTCAGTTGGCTAAAGAAGTTCGCTACGTTATCAGCGGTGCTATGGATGTACCCAAAGCCTTTCGTGTGATTGTATTGCCTAAATCATGGTTGTCTAATCCTTGGACAACGCTCGATGAATCAGAACAGCCAGACCGATGGGATGATCGTTTACCAATTCTAGTTTTACCCAAAGAGCCTGATAATTTGCATGAACGGCTTGGACGCTGGTTAAAAGAACATTTGCAAAAACGTCGTAATACGGTTCGCTTCTTATTACCCCGTTCAGGTTCGTTAAATTTATTTCAAGACCGTGATTTATTAATTTTAACCCGTGCGGCAATGAAAGCCGAAGAGTGGAGCAATCAGCAAGGTTCTGAATACAGAAAACTACACGGCAAATATCAAACAGAATTACGCGATATTCTTAAAAAACGCTTTGACCGTTTTGCTGTGCTGCATCGTTGGAATTATACCGCTTCAAGTCAATGTGTTTTTAGTGTGGAAAGTTTAAAAGTACAGGGAGGACAAATTCCACAAAGCATTGAAGAAACACTGCTTAAAGATTTATTTGTCCCTGAAGATTTTGAAGATTTAGTGATTACAGCGGCTGCTGATAATTCGTCAGTTGGTAAATTATTACGCGAGTTACAAGAGCCTCGCCCTGTCGGTGATTGCATACCGTGGCTGGGTGAAACGTCAATGAAAGAGCGCGTTATTCGCCTTTGTGCTAAAGGCAAAATCGCTATTAATTTACGCGGACAAGAATATTTACAAGCTAACCCTGCTGAAAATGAAGAAACAGCGTGGTTACGACTACGTTCTAAACTGTCCTATACTGGGCGGCAGCTTGATGAAATAACCTTGTTAAGCCCATCGGCTGTTCCCACGACAGGCGGTGCAACGGTGTTGATTGACCATAAAACAATAGAGCCTACACCAAGCGTCACAGGTGTATCAGAAGAACTTGTAACCCCAAAAACTGATTTTGGTACGCCACCAACTACAGGCAATATATTTGCTGTCGATTCCACAGCTACGGCACATAAAAACCGTGTTAATTATAAAAATCCTGCAACCTCCTCGTTAAATCTTATCGGTAAGCTCGAAAACTGGGGTATAGGTGCAGCAACCCAAGTATCCGAAGTATCGATTAAAATTTCTTCAGCAACAGGTTCTCAACTTAAAGACCTGCTCAAAAAATTACCTGATGGCATGACATTTGAGTTAAGTCTCGAAAAAGAGGAAGACTAATGACACTGGATATTGATTTTTTAACCCATTTAACAACAAGCACACCTGAACAAGCATGGCAGGGCATTATTGATAAAGTGCTTGAAATTACCTCAAAACCTTTAGCTGTTAGCAATGCTGTGAGTGAAATCACTAAGCGTGATAGAACAATCGGTGCGATTGATCATTTCTTATCGTCTAGTGCATGGGATTTATGGCGGACATTTGGTGATACGGTAGAGAAAAATTCAGATTGTCTGACACAATGGTGGAATCAGCCTTATAACGCTAAAGCCGTGTTAATTCTCGATGGTTTATCATTGCGTGAACTACCTTGGTTATTACAAGGTGCGAAAGAACGGGGTTTTACTTTACATAAAGTGACTGCTCATGCTTCTGAATTACCCGCCGAAACAACACCGTTTGCTAAAGCGTTAGGCTTTAATAATCGTAGTCAGCTACAAAATAACGGCGGTGGTTTTACTCACAATTTACAAACGGCACAAACAGAATCTGTTGATATGCCTTGGCAAGATTGTTCATCATTGATTACATCATCACCTAACTGGATTTTTTGGCATCATTATCCAGACAGTAAAATACATGACGGTTCAGGTGCAGGTCAGGGATTAAGTGCATTAACTCGAAATACAGCAGAACAATTAACCAGTGATGATTTCTGGGCATTTGTAGAGCGATTAGCAACAGGGCGACGATTAGTGATTACCTCTGATCATGGCTATGCTGCAACGGAATTTTTTACCGATGCCGAAGGCGATGTAAGTCAATTTTTAAAAAGCACCTTTGCAAGCGGACGTAATAAAGCTGCAATAGCTGATGTAGGGGCTTTTGTTCCTCCTGTAGCAATGCAAATCAAGGACTCTCTTTTAACAGTGGGACGCTGGAAATGGAAAAGCCAAGGCGGTTATCCTACTTTAACACACGGCGGTTTATCGTTGCTTGAAGTGTTGTCACCGTGGGTTGAAATATCAAAAAATGGAGTATGAAATGCAACAAATACCAAAACGATTAAAGACAGAACCGTTAATAGAAGCTATCTGGCAATTGCAATTTGAACCAGCACGGGAACAGCCTGTTGGTGATTTGTTGCCTGGAATACTATATGCCGCATTAAAAGGTAAAAATCCACAGTTACAGTTTCATCGTTTGCCACCAGCAGACATACCTGATGCTGTTGCTCAAATTGACCCCAATTTACGATTTGCCGCTAAATACCGCATGGAAGAACCTAACAGTCCTTTTATTTTTCAGGTAGGCGAACGAGTTGTTACATTGAATTGCAAAGCACCTTATGCGGGGTGGACTGCATTTAAAGGAAAGATATTAGAATTAACTGAAGCAGTAGAAAACAGTGGACTTATTCCACAGTTAAAAAATCATTCTCTACGTTATATTGATTTTCTTTTGCCTAAATATGCAGCAGATCTTACAGCATTAAAAATTTCAATGACGTTAGGTGATTACGCAGTGCAAAACTATCCATTACAAACGCGATTAGAGTTACCAAATGCTGATTGTACTCATATCGTACAAATTGCATCACCTGTCGAAGTTCATTTAGTGGATGGCTCAAAAATGGGCATGATTGTTGACCTGGAAACTTTTATCCCTTCTGAACAGCCTATTGCTTGGGATAGTGTTAGAACACAAATTGAACAATTACATGACAGTTCTAAGAATTTATTTTTTAAACAAATTCTTACTCAAGAAACCATTGACCTTTTAGACCCTGAGTATTGATATGTTGCCTTCAATTGATATGGGATTGCCACCCATCTGGCAATCAGTTGTAATGCAAATGCAAGTCGAAACATCAAATGTAACCAAAATATATCCATCAAATTCTCATATTTTTGGTTATTTAGCGGGCAATTCACTTTCGATGACAAAAAATACTATTCCTAAAAATAGCATTGCCTCATTAGGTTGGACTTCCGTTGAAACATTGGAAACACATTTACGTTTGCAACTTTTTGAAGATGATTGGGATTATCCAGGCATGGAGGCTTACGATGACCTATAAGCGCGGCGATGTCATCCTTGTTAGATACCCTAATTCTGATTTGGTGACTTATAAAAAACGCCCTGCTTTAATTATTCAAGGTGATGGTCTAAGTACAGGATTGCCACAAAAAATTGTTGCAATGATTACCTCAAATATCGGACGTACTGGAAAAACCCGTGTCACGGTGAATAAAACCGATTCCATTGGGCAAGCAATGGGGCTGTTATCTGATTCTGTTGTGGTAACAGATAATTTAGCAACCGTCGTTGAAAGAGAAATCGAAAAAACAATCGGTCATTGTCCTGACATGACGCAAATTGATAACGCATTAAAACAAACTTTGGGAATAGCCTAATGGCAACAAAAAAAGAATTACTCGCACAGGAAGTCGCAAAAGCAGTTGGCGCAGGTAAAACCGTTGAATTAGAAACCGTTGATTTCAATGATCCTAATCGTCCTAAAACCTGTTTAGAAGTTGATTTTCCAATTTTACCTGTCAATCAAGTTGCCATTATTGAAGGTAATGCAGGAAAACCGATTTATCAAATGTCTAAATGGTGGGCGCGTCGTCGTTCCAGTGTTTTTCGTTCCATGTTAATTGCCGCAGCAACCAAAGCCCCAGAAGATACTTCTTATGCGTCAAAATTAGTTTGGGATAATTATTATGCCAACCATCAAAAAAAGGGCGCATTCAAAAACATAAAAGTAGCCGATATTTTTATGGGTGGTGGTACGACCTTAGTAGAAGGTTCACGTTTAGGAATGCAAATGTACGGGAATGATTTAAACCCCGTAGCATGGTTTGTCGTTAAACAAGAACTGGCAAATGTTGACCTCGATGAAGTCAAAAAATTATTGGCTGACATTGAAGCTGAAGTAAAGCCGCAAATTATGCCGTTTTATTATTGTGATGGACCTAACGGCGAAAAAGGCAAATGGACGCATTTACCGACTAAAAAAATCATGGATGACGATTTTGACCCGCTCGCTTTAACACCAGAACAACGTCCTGAATACCGTTATGAAGGACCTGAAATTATTTACACCTTTTGGGCAAAACACGGCCCTTGCCAAGTCACAGGTTGTGGTCATCGCACACCGATTATGTCCAGCCCTGTCATGGCAGTTAAAAGTATCAGCGTGAAGTATTGGGAACACCATTGCAGTCAATGCAGTGAAAGTTTTGATGTTGAAGCAACTGCCGCTCGTATGGCTTCCGATGTGCCGTTATATGTTGCCCCTAATGAAAAACCTTATGCCGTGATTGATGCTAAAACGGGTGTGACTTGTCCGCATTGTGGACACAGTGAGCAAGTGAAATTAGGCAAAGATAAAAAGAAAAAAGCAGAACTGTCGTTATTGGTGCATCCAGACTGGTTAGCAGGTAGTGCAAAAGCCGATGCAAACGGTCTGCCTTTTGGTGGTAGCGCACAAGATGATGCAGAATCTACCGCTCGCTGGAATCAAGAACGGGCTTCAAAAATGCGTTTGTTAGAAGTACGCGGCAATTTACCCGATGAAGTTACTTGTTTTGAAACGAAGGTAACATTTAAAACGGGAAAAGAAGGCGGTACTATTCCTAAAAAATCCAGTTTTACTTGCTCGGCTTGCGGTACAGTGCAAGATGTTTTAACAACCATTAAAGCAACAGGTAAAACGGGAGCAATGGCGGGCTATGCGATACAAGGCTATGCGCCTAAACGTGATGCAAGTGGTGCGTATTATGGCGGACGTTTTTTTAATTCATTCAATAATGAAATAGCAAAACAATATGATGCCGCAGTTGCTGAATGGGAAAAACGTAAAAACACAGATTTAAAAAGCTATTACCCGTATTCTGAATTGCCGTATGGATTTATGACGCACATGAATAATGGTGGGATACCAAATCATGGCTTTACACATTGGTGGACAATGTTTAATCCTCGCCAATTATTAGTTCACTCTCAAATTCTTAAAGCTATAGTTAATGTTGGGAATTATGATTGGGCTATTCGTGAATATGTGTTAGGTGCTTTTCAACAGTATTTAAGAAATCAATGCTTGTTTACGATTTGGAATGCGAAAGCAGATAAACTTGAACCAATGTTTGCCAATAATAATTTTCATCCAAAATCAACAATTGTTGAAAATTGTGTTTTTGCGAAATTAGGTCGTGGGAATTGGGCTTCTTGTGTAGAAGGAATTATTGAAGGACAAGAATGGGATAATCACCCTTGGGAAGTCGTTAGTAATGAAAGTTTAAAGCACCGTGCAGCACATATCGCTGGTGAAGTAACAGGCAAAAGTGAAAAAGTTTATCCAAACGATGCAGTCATAGGTGCAACAATTTCCCGTGGTTCGTCTACCGAATTAACACAGTTTGAAAACAGCAGTCTTGATTTAGTGATTACTGATCCGCCGTTTGGTGGTTTGTTGCATTATTCTGAGTTATCGGATTTCTTTTATGTTTGGCTACGCCTCGTTTTAAAGGATAAATACCCCGATTTTTTTACCGCCGAATACACACCTAAAGCAATGGAAGCGGTGGCGAATAAAGCACGAGAACCCGAAGACCCCGATGGTTTTTATCAGCGCATTTTGACCCAATGCTGGCGTGAAGTAGATCGAATTTTAAAACCCGCAGGCATTTTGGCGTTTACTTTTCACCACAGTGAAGATGAGCCTTGGGTGGCTGTTTTGGAATCGTTATTTGATGCAGGATTTTATTTAGAAGCCACTTATCCCATTCGTTCAGATGAAACAAAAGGTGAGGGTGCAAAGCCTGGTACTTTTGGTTCACAAACCATTGAATACGACATTATTCACGTTTGCCGAAAACGTACCGAAGAACCCAAACCTGTGAGCTGGGGACGAATGCGCCGTGAAGTGTTGGCTGATGTTCGACAACTCAAACAAATGCTAGAAAATCATGCCAAAGAAGGTTTACCTGAAGCCGATTTACAAGTCATTCGACGCGGTAAAGCGTTGGAGTATTTCTCGCGTCACTACGGAAAAGTGTATGTCGATGATGACAAAACCATTGGCGTAAGAGACGCGCTTATCGGTATTAATCAATTGATTGACGAAGATGCCGATAAAACTAAAGAGCCTCCACCTGTCAATGCTGAACCTGTCACACGCCTGTTTTTGCGGATTTTTGACGGTAAAACCACTATTGAACGTGACCAACTACAGAAATTTTTAAGAGGTACTATTACAACGCCCGATAAATTTGAACAACTTGGTTGGTGCAGTGAAAAAAATAAAATTTTTACGCACGTTGACCCGTTAGCTTTTGCTAGAGATTGGCAAGGCAAACACAAACGTAAATTAAGCTCTGATTTAGATCAAGCCTTGGTATTAATCGGTTCGTGCATTGATGGCAGTGGTATCAATACCCAAGACACGTTGAAAAATGACAATTTCAAAGCCCATATTGCGTTAAAAGCTTTGTTGGAATGGTTTACAAAACGCGGTGCGGATCAAAGCATTCGTAATGCAGCATCGAGAGCAATGTCTATTTTTAATACTTGGCAAGCCAGTCAAAAACCGATGCCTCATACCATTGATTGGATTAACGATGATGAGATTTACCGATGAGAACACTGCGCGATAATGTTTGGCAACGCTGCGGTATAAGCTGGATTTGGGATGCTCTGGCGTTGTCTCAAGTCACGCAAGTTGACGCGGTATTTAGTTTGCGCCAGTTTTTACAAACCGTTGGACATTGGTCGGATGATTTGCCGAGTAATAACGGCAATACGTTGGTCGTTGCTGGTTTGGATGCGTGCCTTGATTTGTTGATACCGAATGAAGCCGAGCAATGGCTAGATTCAGTGATTAAACCAGCAATTTTATCTTTTCAAGACCATTACCAAAGCGATGGGGCGTTGGTTTTCTGGTTGCCATCCGCACAAGGACGCATTAAAGCCAATTCAGCAACCGATGCGATTACTTGGCATTGCGCTCATCCTTATGGGCAAGAGTTACTGGATTTTGGACGGATTCTGTGGGGTGAAGCCAGCGAGTACCCGCAAGAAATCCTGCTAAGTAATGCTACAAAACCAGCGGGTTTGTTTCATAAACGAATCACTTAGGACAGCGTTATGAAAACATTACGCACAATTAAAATTGAAGGCTTTAAATCCATTGAAAGTGCAGAGATAAAATTAGGTGATCTGAATGTCATTATCGGTGCAAACGGTTCAGGTAAATCAAATTTTATTGCCGTATTTCGTTTATTAGAGCGGGTTTTATCCAAAAATTTACAACTGTTTGTTGCCAGTGAACCAGATCGTTTGCTTTTTCACGGCAGAAAAAAAACACCTGCTTTAGCCTTAGATTTTGCTTTTGGAAAAAATTCTTACGGCTTTAAACTCAAGGCAGTTAAAGATTCTCTGATTTTTGAATATGAACGGGTTGAATATAGTGGTGCTTGGTCATGGGGAGAGCCAATTGCAATGGGACATAAGGAAAGTGTTTTACAAGAAGCCGCATCGTTTTATCAAAATAAAATTCCTCAATATGTGTTTCCAAAGGTTAAAAATTTAGCGGTTTATCATTTTCATGATACTTCAGACGCATCACCCGCAAAACAAACCTGTGATATATCAGATAATAAATTTTTACGACCTGATGCCGCTAATTTAGCAGCTTATTTATATTTTTTACAACAAAAGCATTCTGTGCATTTTCGTCATATTGAAGAGCATATACGCATAGTTGCACCTTTCTTTGAACAATTTGAACTTGCTCCTTCTCGGCTTAATGAAAATAAAATTAAACTGGAATGGCGACAAAAAGGTTCTGATGCGTATTTTGATGCTTATTCATTATCGGATGGTACGCTTCGCTTTATTTGCCTTGCTACTTTGTTATTGCAACCTAGTCCACCCCAATTAATTTTATTGGATGAGCCAGAGTTAGGTTTACATCCTTTTGCTATTCGTCTGTTGGCTGAAATGCTTGAATCGGCAGCGCGTGAGGTGCAGGTGATACTGGCAACTCAATCAGTGACCTTGCTGGATAATTTTGCACCAGATCAGGTGATTGTCGCTGAAAACGATGGTTTAAAAACAACGTTTCAACGTTTGGACAAAGAAAAGTTAGCGGATTGGTTAGACGAGTTCAGTCTTGGTGAATTGTGGGAAAAAAATGTTTTAGGTGGTCGCCCATGACACGGCTGTTAATATTGGTAGAAGGGCAATCTGAAGAGATATTTGTCAAACAAACGCTTACGCCTTATTTGGCGGATTATGGGGTTTATGTCCAACCACCTGCATTAATTTGGACTAAAAGAATGCCTGATGGTGGTGGATTTCGAGGAGGCGTTTCTAATTGGAATCAAATGTATAAAAATTTGCGACCGCTCATTAACGATTCTAATGCGTGGGTAACAACATTGCTTGATTTTTATGGATTACCCGATGATTTCCCCCGTTATTTAGAATTACTAAACAGCTCTACTGCACCGCAAAATAAGGTCATTCAGTTACAAGAAAGTTTTGCAACAGCCGTTAAAAATCCCGCTCGATTTATACCTTTCTTAGCCTTGCATGAATTCGAGGCATGGTTATTTTCTTCACCAGAAATTATTGCTGAACATTTTGGTAATTCTTTAATTACTGCAAAAATTAAAAAAGCCATTGAATTAGCAGGTGAACCAGAACTTATTAATCACGGCACTGACACACATCCTAAAACACGGTTAAAAGCTCTGAATGTGGGTTATAAAGAAACCTCGGATGGCGCAACATTGATGCAAAAAATTGGTATTGCCAACATAAAGGCGGCTTGTCCACACTTTGCTCTGTGGTTAAACCAGCTTGAAAAATTGGGTGAAGTGTAAAAACAGATGGGAACAGTAAACTTTTTACCTGGTCAGCGCATTACTCATAGTGAGTTTGGGCAAGGCGTTGTTCTCGATAGCCCTCAAAATGGTTACGTTCGGGCTTTTTTTAGCCTAGGTGAACGCCGTGTTCCTGTTAATGCCATTCAATGTGAATTGTCCCGTACCGAGCGCGTTCTTCGTTCAGTAGATAGCGGTAGTAACCGCGCTAAAAAAGCATGGTTGTGTTATGAAGCTCATGCTATCCCGATTATGGAAAGTGCATCAGCTCTCACTTCTGCAAAAATTGATTTGTTACCCCATCAAGTTGTATTAACCCATCGAGTAACTACCGCTTCACCTAGACGATTTTTGATTGCAGACGAAGTAGGTTTAGGTAAAACCATTGAAACCGCATTAATCTTGCGTGAGCTTGCTAGTCGTGGTGAATTAAAACGGGCATTAATGATTGTTCCTGCTGGTTTGGTCAATAACTGGCATCGTGAATTAAACGAGGTTTTCAATCTTGATTTTGAAGTATTTGGTTCAGAAGGCGATATTACCGACCGTAAAACCAATGCGTTTGCTAAACATGATCTATTGATTGCCAGTATTGATACATTAAAACGCCCATCTCGAATTAAACGCTTGTTAGATGCGCCGCGTTGGGATTTAGTAGTATTTGATGAAGCTCATCACATCACCGCTCATCGCATTGGCAATAAGGTACGCAAGACTGAAAATTATAAACTCGCTGAAGCGATTAAAAATCATAGCCGCGATTTGTTGTTACTATCGGCAACACCACACCAAGGTAATCACTTTCAATTCTGGATGCTAATACAGCTACTAAATCCAATCTTGTTTGGCAGTGCTGAAGAAATGTTGGAAAACCGTTATCGCCTAAATACGGTAATGATACGCCGTACTAAAGCCGATGCCTGTCAACCCGATGGTTCACCGCTATTTGCTAGACGTTGGGTACATACGGAATCCTTCGTGATGAATACTGAGGAAGTCCGATTTTATGAAAAATTGCGTGAGTATTTAGAAGATGGTTTTGATTTAGCGCGTCGTCAAGGTAACAAAGGGCGGGCATTAGGCTTTTTAATGGTCATTTTTCAGAAAATTGCAGCCTCAAGTTTTGCCGCTGTACGCAGAACCTTAAAACGTAGGTTACTCATGCTAACACTGCACGAGGCTTTATTGCGCGATAAAGAGTTAGATATTGATGGACGTGAGCGACTAATTGATGAAGCACGAGAACTCATTCATGAGGAATTTAATTTGCCACGCGACAATATGGGACGCATTGAAGTAGATCGCGTATTAGTTGATTTGAAATATCGTTTAATTAAAAAATTAGATGAAGAAGCATTAGAGTTTGCATCTGATCCCTATGGCAGTGAATTTTCAGCCACACAGGCTGAAGAAGCGGTATCTGCTGTAGTTGATCTACATTTACCTGAAGAACGACTTCGGATTAGTGATTTGCTTAATACCTTTCCCCAACAACGAGAAAGTAAAATTCAAAAGTTACTTGATGGTATCGGTGCGTTATGGCGACAAAACCAAAATGAGAAAATTGTTGTCTTTGCCACTTATCTTGGTACAGTCAATTTAATTGAACGAGAAATCAATCAAATGTTTCCAAATCAAGGCGTAGTTGTACTTCGAGGTGGTGATCATGGTGCAAAAGTAGCCGCTGAACGCCGTTTTCGTCAAGCGAATGGACCGCGCATATTAGTTTGTACAGCCGCTGGACGTGAAGGTATTAATCTTCAATTTGCCCGTGTTCTATTTAATTTTGATTTGCCTTGGAATCCAATGGATATAGAGCAACGTATCGGACGTATTCATCGCTACGGACAAAATCATACCGCTCAAGTTTATAACCTCGTATTATCCGATACCATTGAAGGGCGTATATTCCTATTATTAGATGAAAAGCTCACAGAAATTGCACGAACTGTTGGAAAATTAGATGAACAAGGAAAAGTTGCAGAAGATTTGCGTATGCAAATTCTTGGTCAGCTATCAGAGCGGCTTAATTATGATCGTTTATATCAGGAGGCTTTATCTGACCATGAATTAAAGCGTACACGATTGGAACTTGAAGCTGCTTTGTCGAATTCACGCGAAGCACGACAGGTTGTGTTTGATTTGTTTCAGGACTTGGATAGATTCAGCCTTGATGATTACAAACCTTTTTCAGATACATCATCAAGTTTAGAGAGAGTTATACATTTTATTTCTGTCGCTGTTGAAGATCGTCGACAACGTATGACTTACGAAGGTGAAGAGACTTATGATCTTGTTACAGCCGATGGAATAAATTTAGCAAAATTTACGACAAATCGAGATATGGCAACTAACAATGACAACATTGAACTTGTAGGAATTGATCACCCAATAGTTCAAGAAGAACTAATCCATTGGCGTAATTTACCGCCAGAAGATATTGGGATTGTCGTTAAAGGTGATATGAGTAATTGTGTTGTATTATCTTTTTGGTTAATTGAAGTCTTAATGGCTAATGGTGAACAACGTATTGCAATACAGACAATTGCTATTAAACAAGATGGAACAAGAGTTCCTGTAGTTGAACAACAAAGTGAACGCTATCTGCAAGCCCAAACAACAAGTAAACCAATGCTTTCAATTAATCAGCGATTAGAAATTTTTTCACAGTTTATTGAGCCAACACTACAGCGTGAACTTAAACATAAAGGAACTACTAACGGTGATGGCAGTTATTCTGCTGAATTGATTGGTTATGTAGAAATTGTTTAATAACATTTGAGAAGGTATCCTGAATTTTGTGGCAAGTCACATGGCGTTAAAACCCCCGATGCTTTCTGGAAAGTTATAGTGCGGGGTACAGGTCAAAATGAACGGGCAATCGCGTGGATTGTGCCGAATACAACCGAAGCTACCCGCAAAAACTTGGATAGCTACCTAGTGACGGTTAATGAAATTGAACATGTTACAGGTGAAAAAATCCCAGTAGCGGACTATGCGAAACACGACAAGCCAAGTGTATCATGGTTGATACCGCATGGTTGTAATAAGAGTTAGCTTATTCCTTAACGGGATTTATATTCCGTTTCGTCTATCGACCCCAGCTGGTTCTGTCGCAAACTCATCAAACGTTTGCGATAATAGTAAGAATTTGAGCAGACCAACAGCATGATCAGTTTTCGTGGCAGCCATTATCCAAAAGAAGCTATCCTTTACGCGGTTTATTTTTATGTACGTTATGGCGTTTCCTACCGGGATTTGGAAGAAATCCTAGCTGAACGCAGCATCACGGTCGATCATTCCACGTTAAATCGTTGGGTCATTCGGTATTCAGCTATGATTGCTGAAGCCGCCATGAAAAAGAAACAGCCGACTTCAGGCTCTTGGCGGGTGGACGAGACCTACATAAAAGTTAAAGGTCAATGGATGTATTATTACAGGGCGATTGACAAGCACGGCAACACGTTGGACTTTATGCTGTCGGAACATCGGGACGAAGAGGCGGCCACCCGATTTTTTAAACAAGCGATCAATAACAATGGTCTGCCCAGTCGTGTCGTCATCGATAAGAGCGGTGCTAACGAAGCGGGTTTATTGAACATGAATATCTTGTTATTCCTAGTCGGATGGCACCATTTGATTGAGATACTTCAGGTCAAATACTTGAATAACCGAATTGAACAGGATCATCGCTTCATCAAAAGGCTAACCAGACCGATGTTGGGATTCAAGGCGTTTAATTCAGCTCAAGCTACCTTAGCGGGTATTGAAGTGGCGCATATGATCCGAAAGGGTCAGTTGTCGCAAATCGGTGTTCCTGCTTACCAGCAATTTATGGCGTTAGCAGGATAGCTCTGTCCAGCAGAAGGCCGGCTTTTGCTTTCCGAAAAATTTGCGACAGAACC
>DFWO01000113.1 GCA_002380945.1 Methylococcaceae bacterium UBA4132
CGATCGTCAATGCCTAACTTCTAGAATGGATGATACACGTCACGTTTCACTGATTGCTTTTATCGCTTACCAGTATTTTCAAGGACACGACATATTGGCAGATACACTGTTACAGTCAGTGCAGAGCATAAAAAATGGGGTCAATGATTATCTAAAAAATCAGCGTGCAGAAAACTATACCGAACAAAACCATGCGTTTCGTACGCTGTTGCTACAAACCAAATCCAATCTTATTTTTCTCCTTGAGCAAATTTCGCGCATTGCCTTCAATCAAGACTTGAGTGCGGATGAAAGTCTACAAAGAATCAGAGACCTATTAACCGACAGGAAAAAGCCGATTGATGATTGTTACAACACCTTGATTGAGATGGACAATAAATGGCAACCATTTGAACATGACCGTGCTTACTTCTTAGCATTAGAAAGCAAATCTCGACAATTACAAAATCGTGTTAGTGGCATTATCAAGTCGGTGGAATTTACGGGAAATCCTAAATTGATAGCAGCCATAAAGCATTTCCAAAGCAGGGATATTATTGACAATACTGCCCCCGTTATTTTTTTGTCAGAGAAAGAATGTGACGCGCTTACCGATGATAAAGGTAGTTTTCGTGTCTCTTTATACAAAGCACTACTTTTTTTTAAAATTGCTGAAGCGTTGAAATCAGGCAGCCTCAGTATTCCTTGTTCTTACAAATACCGTCACTTGGATGATTATCTTATTTCTGAAAAACAGTGGAACCTCAAACGTGAAGAATACATAAAACGGGCAGGTCTCGGAGCGTTGGTAGACATAGGACAATTGCTCTTTACGTCAGAGCAGGAGCTAAAAGTATCGTACAAGAAAATTAACCAGTTAATTTTACAAGACAAAACGCCTTATATTACCTGCCGTTCCGATGGTTCGTTTAGTGTACGAACGCCTAAATTGGCAGAAAAGGAAAACTATTCTATTAGTCAGTTATTGCCACATAAAAAAGATATACCAATTCAAAGTGTTCTATCCATCATTAATGAACAGACCCGTTTTTCAGAATGGTTGATATATGATATGCCACATCACAATACTGAAGAGCCTTCCCTTTTTGCCGCGTTGATTGCTTACGGCTGCAATGTTGGCATTCCGCGCATGGCACGAATCACCAAAGAACAGAGTCAATCCATACTAGAAAATATCGCAGGGAAATATCTACACGTTGACAACATAAAACAGGCTAATGACAGCGCATTCTCAAGCGCATAGATGAAATATCACAACATTTTAACGCGTCCAAATTACGCCATACGTCAAGTGATGGTCAAAAATATAACATTGATGGTCATTCACTGAATGCCAACTATTCCTACAAATATCACGGCACTGGGCAGGGAGTCAGCAGTTATATCTTTGTCGATGATCGTTTTGCACATTTCTATGCCACCGTTATCTCGTCTTCAGAACGAGAGGCTTGTTATGTTCTGGACGGCATTATGAATAACGCCATCGTCAAAAGCGATATTCATTCGACTGATACCCACGGGTTTACCGAAGCGGTGTTTGCTCTTATGCACCTAACAGGAATCACCTTTGCGCCACGCCTGAAAAATTTGGCAGATCAAATCCTTTAAGGGTTCAAATCGACCAAAATCAATAAAGGCGATTTCATTATACACAAAAAATATCTGAATACTGAACTCATAAAACAGCATTGGGATGATATTCTCCGCTTTGCTACCACTATTAAATTACGCCACGCCTCCTCTTCGCAGCTATTCAAAAGACTCAATTCCTACAGCAAGCAACATACGCTTTATAAAGCGTTAAAAGAATTTGGCAGGCTCCGAAAAACCTTGTTTATCCTCAGATATATGCAGGATGTCAGTTTCAGGAAAGCGATAGAAAAACAGCTTAATCGAGGGGAGAACAGTAACAAATTCTCAAAAGCCGTGGCTTTCGGTAACAATCAAGACATTCTGTTTGAAGAAAAAGAAGAACAGGACATTGCTGAAAACTGCCTTCAGCTCATTAAAAATGCCATCATCCTATGGAATTATCTCTATCTCATCAAACTACTACAGTCTGATAATCTAGTCATAGCACAACACGCACTCGCCACATTGCAAAAAGGCAATGTACTCGCATGGAAACATATCTTACTGCACGGCGAGTATGATCTTAGCCTAAAAGAAAATCATGATGAATTCGGTCTTGCAGACCCCAAAATTATCACCATAATCAATACCAGATTTTGGGAGTCGCCAATATAGGTTTAACTTTTATGATAAATGGATAAGTCATAAATCCTTATGACAGTTTTGACCCTTTCCTAACGTTTTACGCATAAATGAAACATTTTATTTAGTCAGGATGAGCTTACCTTGACGAGTTAAACGTAATCGGTATTCTTCGCCCGCATGTTCAATAATCACTTCATTCGCCGTGGCAAATAAATGTTTACTATATAAACGCGGGCATAAAATGGATGCTGAATTTTGCAGTGTAGGCAATTCAGTATCTAAAGGTTCAAAAGGATTTTGAGTGTGTTTATTCATAGCAGTAAATGATAACGATTATCATTTACCAGGTCAAGACTTGTTTGTCTGTTAGTGTTTTTGTATTACCACTGCATTGCGCGTTGCTTAAGGAATTGTATTTTCTAATAAAAAGATGAGTGACCCAAGCATAGTATTCATCGAACTTTGAAAAAGACAAGGTTTTACGGGTGTAGCGAGAGAGGGATTGTCGAAGGGTGTTATTGCATCGTTCGACATTATTAGTTTGTTCAGAGTCTTTCCCAACGCTACGATGAGATTCTTTAGGAAAGACTGTTTGGTAGGTAACCCAAAAATCACTCTATCGGGTTCGACGGCATAATGCAATCCATAACCAGCGTTTATTCGAACGACGTTTAACAAATGACCACACTGCATCCAATTCCAACACGTCATTTTCTTCAGCAGGTAACGCTGTATCGCCTAAATCAGGATTCGCTAGGGCTTTTTTAAAACCATTTAGCGAGTGTCGGGCGAGAAACCTTGAATATTCAACAGAAACTTCTCATGCTCGGTCTCTCAAAATACGCATTTAATCTCTGCTCATTTTCTTCGTCGCTATTCCTTACTTCTGGATTAACAACGCCTCTACGTTTACAATTCTTGCAGATGTATTGTTGTTCCCCATTGCTGGAATGTCCATTTCTTATCAGCTCTATGCTTTCACAGAACTAACATCAGTAGATTATTTTTTCTTCTATCATGATGGAAATTATTGGCTATCACTACAGAGTTAGCTACTACCTACAATGTATTAGGTTTGCCCAATTCCAATTACCGCTTATTGCTTTTGGAAAAGGCAAGCAAAGCGGGTAATAGAAAAAAACTACAGGCCAGAGAATATAACAAAGCAATCATTAATAATTTTCCCATACCGCTAGTTCCTGTATGTGAAGAAACCGATAAAGAACCAAAGGCAACTAGAGCGGTTGCCGCACTGAAAAGCACCGCTCTTGCCATACTGGATTGCAATGGATTTTTCAATCCTGTTCGTGCATAAGATACAAAATAGATAGCGTAAGAAACGCCAAGGCTCAACAGCAAAGGCAGGGCGATAATATTCGCAAAATTTAACGGCAGTCCAATCAGAACAATGGTTGCCAAAGTCAAAATACCCGCGAGCAACAGCGGAGCCATTAGAAAAACCACATCACGCATACTACGCAGTATTAAAAAAGACAATAACGCAATGGTAAGTAGCGCGTAAGCCCCCGCATGAATAAAGGCTTGGGTAATCGTGTGCGCCGATTCCTGAATTGAAATAGGTGCGCCTGTTGCATCGGGAGCGATTTGTCTGACCGCATCGGTAAAAGCAATCAGGATTTTATAATCGCGTGGATTGCCTTTAGGATAAACCTGTATTAAAAACTGACCGTCTGCTGTTACCCAATCGCGGCGTAAATCATCGGTGATAGATTCTACTGTCACCGTGTCAGCACTGAGGCTTTGCTTGATGGCTGCCAGTTTGGTTTGCATCACGGTAACTAGGTTATTATGCAAGCGTTGTAAAAGCAGGTGGTCGTTTTGTGTAATAACCGCTTCAATTGCTTTTGCTAATCGAGTGATTGATGCGGGTTGATTGGGAACGGAATGTAATTTTTCAACCACTTTATGTAAAGCATCAATAATTTCCGCATCACTGAGCGGCGTTTGTGGTGGGCTTGCATTTAAGGTTGATGCAAAAATTATATTGGCATCGCTGATAAGATCGAGTTTAGCGTCTTGATCGTCGGGAACAAAACTTGCCAAAGTCATCACATGATCCACTTGCGGCAGTTTTTCAATTTTTGCCGCCAATTCTTGGGCTTCTTTTAACGAAGGACGCAAAATATCAATCGTATAAGTCGTAAAATCTGGGTCTTTCATCGCATCAAACAACGTCGAAACCGATTCTGTGTTGGGGTCTTTCAGATTTAATGGGTCAAAATCAAAGCGTACTTGTGACGCAATGCCACCGCCACACAGAGCAATAACTAAACTCAGCCATAAAATTTTCTTTCTATGTGTTTCAATAAACCTATCAATCGGTGCCGCCCATTGATAACCGACCGCTTCGGGTTCAGCAGGGGGGTTAGTAAAAGCCAACAACGCGGGTAATAAGGTGATATTTAACACAAAGGCGATAATCATACCCGCCCCCGCAATTAAACCCAGTTCAGAAACACCACGGTACGCCGTTGGCAAAAAAGCCAGAAAACCTAGTGAGGTTGAGCCTGCTGCCATCGTCAACGGCAAGGCAATCAGACGCGCTGTGCGTGTCATGGCTTTGGCGTGGTCTGGTTCTTGATGGTGTTGGTCACGATAACGCACACCAAACTGAATGCCAAAATCAACCGCAATGCCGATAAACATCACCGCAAAAGCCACAGAAATTAAATTTAACGAGCCAATAGTCACTAGCGCGAACGCCGTTGTTGCAATCAAGCCGACAATCAAAGTCAACAAAATAGGCAATACAATCCGCCAAGAGCGTAACGCCCACAACAGAATTACCAGCACCAAAACGCCCGATAACATCGTGGCAAAACCAGTTCCTTCAGAAACACTGGCAAACTCTTCATCATTTAAAGCGACATCGCCAGTCAATCGGACACGCACACCGTTTAAATGTAAATCACTGACGGCGGCGCGTAGCACGTTACTGGACGCTTCACCTGGTTCCAATGCGGTGTAATCCAAAACAGGTTTTGCCAAAATAAATTTACGCACATCACGCAGCGCGGGCTTGGTATCAGACCCCATGTTCTGCCATGCTATGGGTTTATCCTGTCCTGCTACCGTGGCTTCAATCGTCTCGGCAATCGTATTAAGCGGCGCGTCAAGTTGTTTAAAATCCGTTTCACCACGCGCAACACCGTCTAGCATAAGATCAATCATGCCGAAAAAACCACGCAAATTAGGATCGCTCGCTAAAATACCCAGCATAGGTTGCGCCTGAATCATCTGATTCAAAATGGCGTTACTTTCATCTTTAGACAAAAACAACAAACCGTTTTTAAGAAAAAACGGAATCCTATCAGGTCGTACAACTTGCGAAAACCGATCAGGCAGTGCGCGTAATTTTAACGTCAGAGCTTCCGCCGCCGATTCAGCCGCATCGGGCGTATCACCATCCACGACTACCACCAACAAATTGGACTTTTGCGGAAAGCCTTTTTCAACTGCCGCCTCACGAACACGCCAATCCAAATCAGCCGAGATAAGCTGATTAATATCGGTATTAATCTTAAAATGTTCCGCAACATATAAGCCCAATCCCAATGACATAAGCACAGCAAGCAACACAACCGCCACCGCAAACCGATGGCTAAAATCAACAAGGCGGGCAATGAAGGATGAAAGCAAAGTAAAACTCCATCTGCAAGCAGGGATAATCTGACATTGAAATAGGGGCGATAGACAAAACGGACCATGTCCTCTGTTAAGTTTTTTAATTTAACATAAACAAAAATTAACATACCGTATAAAATTAATTTATGTCTTAATTAACCTGAGTTCGACATAAAGAAGCAGGCTTTTTTATGTCGAACTCAGGTTAGTAACCGTTGACAACACCTCAGTAAATACTGGCTCATTGATGTGTCAACACTTATCAGGACAAAAAGTTAAGCAGTTTTTAGCTGCATTTCGTAGTTGACGGGCGAGACATAGCCATTGC
>DFWO01000163.1:0-11806 GCA_002380945.1 Methylococcaceae bacterium UBA4132
ATTTGGAGAGATGGTATCTACACAGCTAAAACTATTAACTTGTAGATATAGTGAGTAGTCAATGTGTAGCCATCGCCCACCTTTCAAACTAACGAAAAAACGCATTCATCTTCACATTAAGGAATTTTCATGCCTATTGATATTTTACTGACTATAGTTATCACCGCTGCTGTACAGTCTATTTTCGGCGTAGGTACGCTATTGTTTGGTACGCCGATATTACTTTTACTAGGCTATAGTTTTGTTGACGCACTGGGAATTGTGTTGCCAATTTCTATCGCCATTAGTTTGTTACAAGTGATAAAACACAGTGATTATGTCGATACTGTCTTTTATAAAAAAGTCCTACGTTACTGCATTCCTATCGTTATATTATTTTTAGCATTAATTACCTCTATTAAAGTAAATATCGGTTTAATCATGGGGATATTCTTATTGCTAGTGGCTATTAAGGGTTTTTCTAAAACCATAGAACGCGCTTTACAATCTATTGTGAAGTATGAACGCATATATCTTATTATTACTGGCTTGGTACACGGTATCAGTAATTTGGGCGGTTCATTATTAACAGTGATGATTTACAGCAAACAGCAGCCTAAAGATAATACCCGTGTTACTGCTGCGGCGTGTTATTTCACATTGGCTTTATTTCAATTATTAACTCTGCTCGTGATGAACACGGAATTTACCATTCCTTACCACACCAAAGCCGTTTTAGTACAAATTGGTATTATCACTTTTTTAATAATTGAAGAAGTGCTATATACCCATATTGATAACGATAAATACAATCGTATTTTCTCCGTTTTTTTATTTGCAGCGGGGTTAGCGTTGATTGGTAAATCAATGCTGTAAATAATTCAAATTGGAGTGCATGAAACTATCGTATTTCACTGAATTATATGACGAAATATAAAAGCAACCATATTAACGATTAATGCCAAAATTATAGGCAAAAAAATACCGCATTATACTCTTTCGAGATAAAATCAGAGTGACAACACCGAAAAGGAAAATCATAGTTCCGAAACCCTGTTATGGGAGTGATATATATCCCAGTACTATACATAAGCAGCTGATACCGAAAAACAAAAATACCAGAAAAATAGGTCGCATAGCTAAACCAAAAAACCAGCAATCTGCTTGAGTGCCGATTCCAAAGCTCCTGCCGCTACACTGTCTATTTGGATGGTCTTATCTTGTTCTACACTACTTAAAGGTTGTGCAGTTTTAAGTTGATGCTCCAACACTGCTAATGTTGCTTCGGACGCATCATTACTGTGTTGTTGGCGTTGGCTAATACGCCGTCTTAATTCAGCATCTGGTGCATAAATATCTAAAATTAAAAACCTTAGCTGTTGTTCAATTGCTAATTGCTGAAATAAAAACCGCTGTTCTGCTTGTAAAAAAGTCGCATCAATTAATACGGAAAAACCCGCATCAATAATGCTTGCTGCTAAATCATGTAATGTTTGATAAATCAACAACACGTTTTCGGTAATATAAATTCCTTGATTAATCGCTCGGTTTTCTTGTTTTGACACGCCAAACAAACGTTGCCGTTCCACATCGGAACGTATATGGATTAGCCCCAATGTTTCCGCTACTTGCGCACCTAGCGTGGATTTTCCTGAACCTGAAAAGCCATGCGTAATGACTAAAATTGGCGGCTTTAAACGGCTAAAACTCTCTGCTAGGTTGGCATAGTTTTTAGCTTCGCTAAAATCTTGTGCATTATTATGTTGTTGCCAGCGTAATAACGCCACTTTAGTACGCACCAAAGCACGATATACCAGATAATAACGTAGCAATCTCAAGCCTTGATAATCCCCTGTCACGCTTAAATAACGATTTAAAAACCGATAAGCAAAATGCGCTATGCCTCGTTCTTGTAAATCCATCACCACAAACGCTACTTCATTCATTACGTCTATCCAACGTAACGCAGGATTGAATTCAATACCGTCAAATGGCGTAATTCGATTTTCAAACAAAGCGATATTGCCTAAATGTAAATCACCGTGACATTCTCGAATAAAACCGTGTTGTTTGCGTTGCTGCATGAACGCAGCATTATTAGCGCATTGTTGTTTACCCCAATTTTTTAGTTGCGTTAGTTGCTGTAAAAATGTTGTTTCTTGTTGAAGCAACGGGCAAACAGTCACGAAGTTACCTAAAAACCAATGCTGAATTTCTGCCACTGTGCCGTAATGACTGGCAGACGTATCAGTTTCAGCATGGCAGTGAAAGTCCGCAATGAAGTCGGCAAGCTGGTCAATGAGTACAGAAGTTAATCTGCCTTGGTTAGTGATAGTGCTTAAAAGTTGTTGACTAGCAAACTGCCGCATTTGCACGGCATATTCAATAACTTCACCCTCGCCGTTAATGTGCAACTGCCTCAGCGTTTCAGTAATTGGCACGACTTGTACATACAAATCTGGGGCAAAACGGCGATTTAGGCGCAATTCTTCCTGACAGTAAAAATGGCGTTTTTCCAGCGTAGAAAAATCCAGAAAATCAAACTGGAGGTTTTTTTTAATTTTGTACGCATAGTCTCCCGTTAATAATACCCAAGAAATATGCGTTTCAATCAGTTCAATCTCTGCTGTGACAGGATGTGGATAAGCACCTGGTTTTAACAACGCTTTAATAAAACACGCTGCTTCAGGTTTTTTCTTCATTGTTTTTCCAGTCAGTTTAAGACTGCACGGATTTTATTGTCCTTTGGCTTGTTGTCGCTGCTGAAAGGCAGCAAGCTGTTCTTCGGTGGCTTCGCTTTGAAATTGGTCTTTCCATTCGTTGTACGGCATACCGTAAACTTGTTCTCGGGCTTGTTCGTAGCTCAGTTCAACACCGCGTTCTTTAGCGGCTTCGACTAGCCATTTTGCTAAGCAGTTGCGACAAAAATCTGCCAAAATCATTAACTCAATGTTCTGTACTTCGGTGTGTTGTTGTAAATGACTGACTAAGCGTCTGAAGGCGGCGGCTTCTAATTCGGTTTGTTTGTCCATGGGAATGCTCCAAAAATAACGGAGCATTCTAGCAGAAACACTTAGGCTATCATGTACATTAACGGGTAAAAATTTTACAATGATGAATGAACATATCATTCACATTGAAAAAAACCAATTCAGCCACAATGATGACCAATCTTAACTTGCTGATGACTGAAGAGCCTTCCTCTTGCCCAATAACGCGCTAACATCGCTACTCTAAGACAACTTATGAAACAACTTTTAGAATTTTTCCCTATCCTGCTATTTTTTATTGCGTTTAAATTTTATGACATTTATGTCGCCACTGCGGTGGTAATGATGGCAACGATTATTCAGGTTGCGTTCATGTGGTTTCGATACCGTAAAGTCGAAACCATGCAATGGGTAACGCTAGGGTTAGTGGTAGTGATGGGCGGTGCAACGCTGTATTTTCAGGATGATTTATTTATTAAATGGAAGTTTTCCATTATTGAATGGTTATTTGGTTCGGTATTTTTGGGTAGCCAATTTATCGGTAAAAAGCCGTTTATCGAACGCATGATGTCGGACAATATGACCTTGCCCGATGTAATTTGGAAACGTTTAAACCTAGCGTGGGCAAGTTTTTTTATGGGAGTCGGTTTTCTTAATGTCTATGTCATGTATAACTACGAAACTGATGATTGGGTTTATTTTAAAACCTTTATCGCGCCTGCATTGATGTTGGCGTTTATTGTTTTGCAAATGGTGTATTTATATAAATACATTCCTGATCCCAACGAAACCACTGAAACGACTGAACCTAAGGAATAATTTATGCTCTACGCCATTATTAGCGAAGATGTTGAAGGTAGCTTAAGTAAAAGACTGAGCGCGAGACCTGCCCATCTTGAGCGATTACAGGCTCTACAAAATGAAGGACGCTTGCTGTTGGCAGGTCCTCATCCTGCGATTGATAGCGAAAACCCAGCCGATGCGGGTTTTACGGGTAGCTTAATCGTCGCAGAATTTACTGATTTAGTCGCCGCCGAGCAATGGGCAGCTGCCGATCCTTATATGGATGCTGGCGTTTATGCCAACGTCACCGTTAAACCCTTTAAAAAGGTCTTTCCCCAATGACAACCGAATTAATTAGACGTTTACTCACTGAGTCTCTCAAGCCTGAGACATTAGAAATTATCGACAATAGCGCGGCACATGCAGGTCATGCGGGTGCAAGAAGTGGCGGTGGTCATTATCACGTCACGATTGTTAGCGAAGCTTTTGAAGGTAAAAGTCTAGTGCAACGCCACCAACTCATTTATCAAGCCTTAGGTGACTTGATGAAACAACAAATTCATGCCCTAGGCATTAATGCTCTTTCATCCTCTGAAGAAAACGAAAGGAACTAACTCATGAAAAAAAAGTTTATCTCTCTGCTAGTTGCTAGTACCGCGCTTATTGCTGGCTGTGACCAAGGCAAAGCACCCACCAATGGCACTGCACCTGCTAGCAGTTCTGCACCCGCTGCTGTGGTTGATAAAGCCGATGCGGTTGCGGTTGTGAATGGTCAGTATATTGCTAAATCAACACTGGCTGATTTGGAAAAAGAAATTGCGGTACGCGGTCAAGGTCAAACTTTTCCTAAAGAAAAATTGATTGAAGAATTAGTGCAACGGCAATTATTGATTCAAGATGCGTTACAAAAGAAATTAGATCAATCGGCTGAAGTCGTCGCTCAACTTGAAGGGGCTAAAAATACCTTATTAACGCAAGCTGACTTACAAAATTATCTAAAAACTAATCCTGTCACCGATTCAGACCTGAAAGCAGAATATGACAGTAAAGTAGGCGGCTCTAATGCGACCGAATACAAAGCTAGTCACATTTTGGTTAAAACCGAAGACGAAGCCAAAAAATTGATTGCTGAATTAGACAAAGGCGGTAAGTTTGCTGACATAGCTAATAAGCATTCGTTAGACGCTAAAGAATCACAAAATGGTGGTGAATTAGGTTGGTTTGCGGCAGGTCAAATGGTTGAACCTTTCTCTGAAGCAGTGGCTAAATTAGAAAAAGGTAAATATTCTAAAGAACCTGTTAAAACGCAATTTGGTTATCACATCATTTTAAGAGAAGATTCACGCGCTCAAACGCCACCTCCTTTTGATGCGGTCAAAGAACAATTAAAACCTCTATTAGAACGCAAAAAAGTTCAAAAAATGGTCGAAGAAATGCGTAAACAAGCGAAAGTGGAAATTTTAGTCCCACTGACGGATGAAAAGCCGAAAGCAGCAAGTGCTGATAAAGCGGCAACGGGACAAGATATTGTCGAAGAAACTGCTGAAGTTATCGAAGAAAAATCGGCAGATGGAAAGACGGTTGCTAAAGAAGTTGTTGATGTCGTCGAAGAAAAAACAGCAGACGGAAAACCTGTTGCTGAAGTGGTTGAAGTCACCAAAGAAAAACCTGCGACTACTGATTCGTCAGCAAAGCATCATGAAACGCTCAATGCAAAGCCAGACACTAAAGCTAAAAAAGAAGACAAAAAAGGCGACAAAAAGTAAGTCGCTCAATCTGATTTTTTAGTTCTCGTACATTGGAGTACAAACCTAGGTTTGTACTCCTTCTACTTAAATGGTTTTTTCCAAATACTGCACAATAAACTGCACACTACGATTGCCTCTAAACTCATTAATATCAAGTTTATAAGCGGCGTTAATCTGTCTTAAGCCTAACCATTTTTCAGGTTGGTCGATAAAAAACGCAATGGCATCTATTAGCAAATGCCCGTCAGGTTTTCTTAGTACTAATTTAAGATGTCGCTGTCCGACAATTCGCGCTTGAATCACATCAAATACGCCATCAAATAGGGGTTCTGGGAATTCTTGCCCCCAAGGACCTGCATTTTGTAACAACTCAGCAAATTCAACCGTCATTTCTTGTTCAGATAATTCACCGTCAGATAATACCTTTTGTTCTAAATCGACATGCGCTAACCGCTTGCCGACCATTTCATCAAACGCCAGCGCAAAGGGTGGGTAGTCGTGCATCTTTAAGCTTAAGCCTGCTGCCATTGCATGACCGCCAAATTTACTGAGCAAGTGTGGGTACGCGCTAGCAATATCACTGAGTACATCACGAATATGTACGCCTGCAATGGAACGGGCTGAGCCTTTGATTAAATCATCACCTGCGGGCGCGAAGGCAATCACAGGGCGGTGAATACGGTCTTTGATGCGTGATGCCAAAATACCGATAACGCCTTGATGCCAACTTTTATCATATAAACAAAACCCAGCGGGTAAATGCCGTTCATCCAACGGCTTCATTTCCGCTAAATAGGTCATGGCTTGTTGTTTCATCACGCCTTCAACTTCACGACGATCCTGATTAAATTCATCCAGTTGCCCCGCTAACTGTTTTGCGCGTTGCGTATCGTCAGTTAATAAGCATTCAATGCCTATCGCCATATCATCCATACGCCCTGCGGCATTGAGTCTTGGACCTAGCGAAAAACCTAAGTCCGTCGCGCTAATGGTGCGTGGATTTTTGCCCGCCACTTCAATTAGAGCCATCAAACCTTTATGCGCTCGCCCTGTCCGTATGCGTTGTAAACCTTGATATACCAGAATACGATTGACTTGATCTAGTGCTACCACATCAGCAACCGTACCTAAGGCGACATAATCCAGTAACTGAGCGAGATTAGGTTCTTCAATTTGTCGCTGTTCAAACCAGCCTAGTTCTCTTAAACGGTTTCTAAGTGCCATTAACACATAAAACATTACGCCAACACCCGCTAATGCGCCGCTGGGGAACTTATCATCGACCAGATTAGGATTAACAATTGCATCGGCTTCAGGTAATTCAGCGGGGGGTAAATGATGATCTGTCACTAAGACTTTGATACCTGCTTCTTTGGCTACTTTTACGCCGTCAATACTCGATATGCCATTGTCTACGGTGATAATGATGTCTGGTGTTTGAAGCTTAACCAACTCAACAATTTCAGGCGTTAAACCATAGCCGTATTCAAAGCGATTAGGTACCACAAAGCTTACATTTTTCGCGCCTAATAATTGCAAACCTTGAATAGCGACCGCACAACTGGTTGCTCCGTCAGCATCAAAGTCGGCAACGATACAGATACGTTGTTGTTCATTAATCGCCGTTATTAAATGTTCCACCATCTCCGTCATACCCGATAACAACCAAGGGGAGGGTAGTTTGGCTAGGCTTCTGTCCAATTCTGTTGCTGAGCTTAAACCTCTTGCGGCATAAATGCGGGCTAATAAGGGGTGAATATCACCAAATTGAGCGGCTTTTTTGCTGAGTGGGCGTTGCGTGATGGTTTTTTTGATACCCTGATAATACATAATTGGCTCAAGTAGTTTTTCAGCAGGAGTAAAACAGCTTTAGCTGTTTTTTTACCAATAGCTAACGCTATTGAACTCCTTGGTTAATGAGATAAAGAGCGCAGTAAATTGGCATAGTCTTCGGCTATTTTAGTATCCGATTTTTTTAGCTCAGCTACTTTTTTACAGGCGTTGATGACCGTGGTGTGATCGCGTCCACCAAACGCATCACCTATGGCACATAAGCCTTGTGTAGTCAGTTCTCTTGCTAAAGACATCGCGATTTGCCGTGGGCGAGTGACTGATTGGCTTCTACTTTTAGACAATAAATCGGCGACACGAATTTTAAAATAATCGGCAACGGTTTTTTGAATATTGTCGATATTAACTAGCTTATCCTGTAAAGAAATTAAATCGTGCAGAGCTTCTTTAGTGAAGTCGATGGTGATGTCACGTCCCGTAAATTGAGCGTTGGCGATGACACGTCGTAACGCACCTTCCAAATCTCTGACATTGGAAGGAATACGTTTAGCAATAAAAAAAGCCACTTCTTGTGGCAGATGAATACCTGTTTGCGCAGTTTTTTTCAGTAAAATCGCCGCACGGGTTTCCATATCAGGCGGTTCAATAGAAACAGGCAAACCCGCACCAAAGCGTGATTTTAACCGCTCTTCAAGCCCGACAATTTCCTTAGGGTACTTATCACAAGTTAGAACGACTTGGTGTTTTCTATCCAGTAGTGAATTAAAAGTGTGAAAAAACTCTTCTTGCGAGCGTTCTTTGCCTGCAAAAAACTGAATGTCATCAATTAACAGCACATCAATAGCGCGGTAATATTCTTTAAATTTATTAATCGCATTTTGTTGTAAGGCTCTGACCATATCCTGCACGAATTTTTCAGAATGTAGGTAAACAATGGTAGCAGACGGATTTTTGACTAAAATAGCATTGCCGATGGCGTGCATTAAATGGGTTTTGCCTAAACCTGAGCTGCCGTAAATTAATAGCGGGTTATAGGCTCTGCCCACATTTTCAGCGACTTGCAATGATGCGGCTCTGGCTAATTGATTGGATTTACCTTCGACAAAATTATCAAACGTAAACGCTTTGTTCAGGAAGTTAGCTCCGACTGTTTTAGTGTCAGCTTTTTGTTTGTTTGTTTTTTTACTGGCTGTATCTGCGGCAGGTACAGCTGAACTTTTAGAGCCAATTTCCAGATTTACACTGATTGTGCCGTTAGAAAACTCACGAATGGATGTTTCTATTTTAGCGAAATAGCGTTCTTTAACCCAATCCAACACAAAACGATTAGGCGCGAGTAATTTGATTTGCTTATCATCTTCTATCGACTGAAGCGGGCGTATCCATGTGCTGAAGTCTGAACTAGGTATTTCATTTTCAAGTTTAGCAAGACAATTATTCCAGATTGAATTCATGTGCAGTCGATAACAGTTTGATTTGTGTGGAGAGACTTGCCACTATACCGTAATAAAACATTACACTACAGAATTGACAGGGTGCATGGATTATTTTATCATCGGCAGTCTTTTTTATCCGTTTTTGTTAAAACTCATCCGTAGGCTCAAAGTAAAATGAAAAGAACATACCAACCAAGTAAAATCAAACGCGCTAGAACTCATGGTTTCCGTGCTAGAATGGCGACTGTTGGCGGTCGTAGAGTATTAAATGCACGCAGAGCGAAAGGTCGCGTTCAATTAACTCGTGTGTGAGCGGTTTTGGTTTTCCCCCGCAGCGACGGTTAAGAACCCCTGCTGACTATAAAAAAGTTTTTGCTAAGCCTGTAAAATCCAGTGACCAATATTTTACCCTATTAGCCATTCAAAATGATTTCGATCATTCACGGCTAGGCTTAGCGATAGCCAAAAAAAATATAAGAAAAGCAGTGCATAGAAACATTATTAAACGTACTGTCAGGGAAAACTTTAGGCTACAAGAAAATCTGGGAAGTATAGATATTGTCGTTTTGGCTCGTAGAGAGGCAATCGGTGTGCCACTGGAATTATTAAGAAAGTCTTTGGAAAAGCATTGGCTTAGGTTGGTAACCCGATGCGCTTCGCACTCATAGCACTTATAAAGTTTTACAAATACTTTGTTAGCCCCTTGCTTGGGTCTAACTGTCGTTTCTATCCAAGCTGTTCAAGTTATTCCCAAGAAGCACTGACACGCTACGGTGCCATTATTGGTCTTTATCTCACACTCAGAAGATTATTAAAATGCCATCCTTTTCATGAAGGTGGCATTGATCCCGTTCCAGAAAAATTTGGTAATAAGAATGGATAACATAAGATTTATACTAGTCGTTACGTTTGCAATGCTTGTTTTTATGTTGTATCAAGCTTGGCAAATTGATTATGGTCCTAAACCACCAGCAACCGAAATAGCAAGCACAGCGATTAATGTCGATGACTTGCCCAGCACAACAGGTGCGGGTGACACAGGTACAGCAGCGAGCAGCGAACAACCCGCAGGCTCTGTCCCTGTCACTGCCGCAGTCACCACTAAAACTATCAAAGTTAAAACGGATGTCATCGCCTTAGAAATTGATCCACAAGGCGGTACGATTGTTAATTTAGATTTACTGAATTATCCCGTAGAACAATCCAACTCAGTCGTAAATAAATTACGCAGCTTAGTGGGTATGTCTATTCCAGATATAAACACCTCACCTGTTAGATTATTTAATAGCGATGCACAAAAGCTATTCCTAGCTCAAAGTGGTTTTATTACTGAAAAAGATTCAGCAACCGCGCCTAATCATTACAGTGTTTTTAGTGCTGAACAAGACAGTTACACCCTAGCAGACGGACAAGATAGCCTGTCTGTACCATTAACATGGACAGATAATAACGGGCTAACCGTTACTAAAGTGTTCACTTTTAAACGTGGTAGTTATGCTATAGGCTTGGATCAAAGTATTCAAAACAACACCGGTAAAAATTGGACAGGTCGTCAATACAGCCAATTACTACGCGTTCCTAACACCCAAGACAAAGGCAATATGCTAACAGGTGGTATGAGAGCTTATGACGGTGGCGTTGTTTATACCGAAAAGAATAAATACCAAAAAATCAGCTTTGATGATATGCGCGAAGAGAATCTTAAAGTCGTCACCAAAGGTGGTTGGACAGCAATGATTCAACATTATTTTGCGTCGGCTTGGATTCCACCTGCAGATCAAGAAAATAATTTATATACTGACGAATTAAAAGATGGACGGTTTTTAATTGGTTCTTATTCGCCTTCTATTACCGTACTCGATAATACAGCAACTAAATTTTCTGCCCAGTTATTTGCAGGGCCTAAAATTCAGCCTGTCATGGAAAAAGTAGCAACTGGTTTAGAACTCACCGTTGATTACAGTGTACTTACTTTTGTTGGTAAACCTATTTACTGGTTGCTGAACAAAATTCACAGCGTAGTAGGCAACTGGGGTATTGCTATCATCGGCGTTACATTGTGTATAAAACTACTGTTTTTCCCGCTATCACAAGCCAGTTTTAAATCAATGGCGAAAATGCGTAAAATTCAGCCACGGTTAAAAGAACTGCAAGAGCGTTTTGCTGATGACAGACCGCGTTTCAACACTGAAATGATGGCATTATACAAAAAGGAAAAGGTCAATCCCTTGGGCGGCTGTTTACCCATATTGATACAAATTCCTGTGTTCATGGCGTTGTATTGGGTACTGAGTGAAACCGTTGAATTTCGTCAAGCACCGTTCATGTTATGGATACAAGATTTATCGATACAAGACCCGTTCTATGTCTTGCCAGTTATTATGGGTATCTCCATGAAAATTCAGCAAGGTTTGAATCCTGCACCGATAGACCCTATTCAAGCGAAAGTCATGAAGATGTTTCCTATCGTGTTTACCGTGTTCTTTTTGTTCTTCCCTGCTGGTTTAGTGCTGTACTGGGTTATCAACAACACCCTGTCTATCATTCAACAAACCATCATCACTAAGCAAATAGAGAAAGCACCCTAATAAGTAGGGTGGGCAATGTCCACCCCTACGCATTACATAAAAATGCAAAATCATACCGACACCATCGCTGCCATCGCCACACCTTCGGGTAATGGCGGTGTCGGTATTATCCGCATTTCAGGCGCATTAGTTACCACTATTGCCAGCCAACTACTCAACAAACCTATAACACCACGCCACGCCCTATACGCATCGTTTCTCGATAGCAAGGGTAACGTCATTGATTCAGGCATTGCCCTCTATTTTCCTAATCCTCATTCCTACACAGGGGAAGACACCCTTGAACTGCAAGGACACGGTGGCGCAGTGGTGCTGGACATGGTATTACGCCGCGTTATCAGTCTAGGTGCAAGACTTGCCAATGCGGGTGAATTCACCGAACGCGCGTTTTTAAACAATAAACTCGATTTAGCCCAAGCCGAAGCCGTTGCTGATATCATCACCAGCAGCACTGAACAAGCTGTGCGTTCCGCACAAAAATCCATGCAGGG
>DFWO01000163.1:12114-21107 GCA_002380945.1 Methylococcaceae bacterium UBA4132
GAAGCCGCTATTGATTTTGTCGATGAAGAAATCGACTTTCTCAGTGATGGTGTCGTTGAAAACCGCCTTATCCGCTTACTAGACCGACTCGCACAAATTCAAAAAACCGCTAAACAAGGACGATTACTGCACGACGGCATGACCATTGTTCTCGCAGGTAAACCGAACGCAGGAAAATCTAGCCTACTCAACTCCCTCGCAGGACACGAAGCCGCCATCGTCACCGATATAGCAGGCACAACCCGTGACGTACTCCGCGAACGCATTCAACTAGACGGAATGCCACTACACATCATCGACACCGCAGGTTTGCATGACAGTGATAATGCTATCGAACAAGAAGGTATTCGCCGCGCGTGGGCAGAAATTGAAAAAGCTGACAAAATTTTACTATTGATTGATGCCAGAGAATCCGAAGACTCTGAGTTACTTGCCTCGTTACCTAGCCATATCGACATCACTAAAATTTACAACAAAATCGACTTACTGGGTATCACGCCCGACATTAAACAACACGAACACCAAAGCGAAATCTACCTCTCCATCAAAACAGGGCAGGGCATGGAATTACTCACCGAACACCTCAAACAAAGCGTTGGTTTTAACGCCAACACCGAAAACGTTTTCATTGCCCGCAGGCGACACATTGAAGCTCTTAATCAAGGTTATGAGTCCGTCAGTAACGCCTTAACCCAATTACAAACCAGCTTAGCAGGTGAATTGGTCGCCGAAGACTTACGTCTAGCACAAAATAGCCTAGCCGAAATTACAGGACAATTCAGCTCCGATGATTTACTGGGAAAAATATTTTCCAGTTTTTGTATAGGAAAGTAATTTAGGTTATAGGTTGAATTATCCATCGTTCGTAACTTATTGGTCAAAACAGATTATATCTATCTAAAAGCCCTCGCAAAGTAAAACTTGAGAGGGCTTTTTATTGCCTGCTACCTATTTCTCAAAACTATCTTAATTTACACATCCTAGTTTTGTAACCAAAACCTAGTGCAGGCGCGTGTTTGATAACCGTCATAGCGTAAAAATTATTAAGAATTTCATGTAACTTCATGGACTTAGGTTTTTAACCTTATCGGGCATTAAAAATATACCAATTATCACGTTAAACAATTGCACACAACACTTCAAATTTAAGGGGTTCTAGTGGTATATTGACAAGACATAACATGTGCTTTTAAGCCACAGACCTAATGAGGAGAGTTCTATAATGAATAATGAAGGCGTAGATCAATCTAAACGCCAGTTTTTAACCACGGCTTTAACCGTGGTTGGTGCTGTCGGCACGGGATATTTAGCCGTTCCTTTTCTTGCGCAAATGCAGCCGAGTGTCAAAGCGATGGCGGCAGGCGCACCTGTCGAAGTTGATCTTTCTAAGATGGAAACAGGGCAATTGATTAGGGTTGCTTGGCGAGGGAAGCCTGTTTGGGTTCTTAATAGAACACCAGAAGTGCTTGAAACATTAAAAACCTTAGATAGTGAACTCAGAGACCCACAATCTTTAGAATCAATTCAACCAGCGTCCAGTAAAAATGCAGGTCGCTCTATTAAACCAGAAATCTTTGTCGCAGTGGGTTTATGTACTCATTTAGGTTGTTCACCGACGTTTCGCCCTGAAGTTGCACCACCCGATTTAGGTGATAAGTGGAAAGGTGGTTTTTTCTGTCCATGTCATGGTTCTTGGTTTGATCTAGCAGGTCGTGTTTATCAAGGTGTGCCTGCGCCGACTAACTTAGAAATTCCACCTTATCGCTATGTGACTGATACATTGCTGATTGTTGGCGAACCTGCCGAGGGAGAAAGTGCATGAAATCATCTCGTTTAACTGCTTGTGGGGAATGGGTTTTAGATCGTTTCCCGTTGGCGAGTCTGTGGAAAGACCACATGACTCACTACTACGCACCCAAAAATTTTAATTTTTGGTATTTTTTTGGCTCGTTAGCCTTACTGGTGTTAGTCAATCAGTTTATTACGGGCATTTTATTGACTATGAATTACAAGCCCGATGCTAAGTTGGCTTTTGATTCGGTTGAATACATCATGCGTGATGTCAGCTGGGGTTGGTTGGTGCGTTATATGCACTCAACGGGCGCGTCAGCCTTTTTTATTGTCGTTTATCTGCACATGTTTCGCGGCATCATGTATGGTTCATTTAAACAACCGCGTGAGCTGATATGGATTTTCGGCATGTTAATTTTCGTTGCCTTGATGGCAGAAGCTTTTATGGGCTATTTGTTACCTTGGGGACAAATGTCTTACTGGGGCGCACAAGTTATTATTTCTTTATTCAGTGCGATTCCTGTTATTGGCGATGATTTATCGTTGTGGATACGTGGCGATTATGTTATTTCCGATGCCACATTAAACCGTTTCTTCGCGTTTCATGTCATTGCTGTGCCATTGGTGTTAGTGATGCTGGTGTTTATGCACATTGTTGCACTGCATGAAGTCGGTTCTAATAACCCAGATGGCATTGATATTAAGAAAGTTAAAGATGCAAACGGTGTACCTTTAGATGGCATTCCTTTTCATCCTTATTACACAGTGAAAGATTTAGTTGGCGTAGGTGTGTTTTTAATTTTCTTCGCGACTGTAATTTTCTACATGCCTGAAATGGGCGGTTATTTCTTGGAACACGCGAATTTTATTCCCGCAGACCCGATGAAAACGCCTGAACATATTGCTCCTGTTTGGTATTTCACGCCGTTCTACGCGATTTTACGGGCGATTCCCGATAAATTTGCGGGCGTTATTGGTATGGGTGGTGCAATTGTGGTGTTGTTCTTGTTGCCGTGGTTAGATAGAAACCCTGTGCGTTCGATTCGTTATCGTGGTGGTATCTATAAAAAAGCCTTAGCATTATTTGTGATTAGCTTTATCGCCTTGGGTTATTTAGGAACACAACCTGCTACCCCAGTAGCAACTAATGTTGCACGCGTTTTCACAGTAATTTATTTTGGCTTCTTTTTGTTAATGCCGCTTTATACGCGTTGGGAAAAAACCAAACCTGTACCAGAACGTGTCACTGTAGAATTATCGCTTGAAGAACAGTTACCCGCATTAATTGAAGCATTTGAGGAAATCACCGAAGTGGCACCAGAGCCTGTAGAAGATGGCAGCCACCACGCCTTTAGAAGCGTGTTTTTTAGTCGAAGACCTAATCCTGAGGGTATGCGCAACGTAGCAACTCGATTGGCAAAAAAACTAAAAGAGAGCCTAGATTGATATGAAAAATCTCATAACACTATTATTATTACTGATACTCTCTTTTGGGGCTTATGCTTCTGAAGGTGTAGAACTACAAGAAGCCGATGTTGACGTTGGCGATAAAGCTTCGTTATTGCGAGGTGCAAAACATTTTGTGACTTACTGTTTAGGCTGTCACTCTATGAAACAGATTCGCTACTTGCGTATTGCTTTAGATACCCATGCTGATGAAAAAGAAGTGTTGACGGACATTGCGCCACTCGGGGCAAGTATCTATGACCAAATTCACAGTGCCATGAATAAACATGATGCAGAAAAATGGTTTGGTACACAACCACCTGATTTGTCATTGATTGCCAGATCGCGTGGTGCAGATTGGTTATATAGCTACTTAAAAAGCTATTATTCTGATAAAAGTAGACCGTTTGGTGTCAATAATTTGGTTTTTGAAGATACTGCAATGCCCAATCCTTTGTGGCAATTGCAAGGTGAGCAACACGCTGTTACTCGGAAAACCATTTATGGTGATCGCGTTGATTTAGTGCTTGAAAAAGAAGGCGCATTATCTGAAAAAGAATTTGACCTTATGGTTAATGATTTAGTTAATTTTCTGGTTTATGCTGGTGAACCAGCACAACTGGAAAGACAAGGCATGGGCAAATATGTGCTAATATTCTTGTTCCTGTTCCTCGTCTTAGCGTACTTACTGAAAAAAGAATACTGGAAAGATATTCATTAATTTTTTTCACAAGAAAACAGGGATGTTTTCTTATACCTTTATACCAGCGTCTAATTCTTGCCCTCAAGTCAAAAACATGAGCTTTCATGCTATAATGCCCAATTTACCGCCCTACACGTCCAAAGAGGTTGTTATTCGTGGCAAACATTATCACTCGTAAATCTGTCATGACGCTGTTTTCATCGCCAACCTGCGCGATGAGTCATTGCGCCCGCTTCGTTTTACATGAAAAAGGCGTTGCCGCAGACATAGAATATTTTGACCCGAATAATCCTCCAGAGGATTTACTTGAACTTAATCCAACAGGTACATCACCTACCTTGATAGAACGCGATTTAGTTCTTTACGATTCGCGTATTATTATGGAATACCTTGATGAGCGATTTCCACACCCCCCTTTGCACCAAATGGATCCAGTCTCTCGCGCTAATGCCAGAATGTTGATTAAACGTATCGACCAAGACTGGTATCACACACTGGATGAAATTTTATTTTCAGGTGAAAAAAAATCGGCGCGTGCTAAAAAAATGCTCCGAGAAAGCATTCTGTCTGCCACCCCTATTTTTGCTTCCAGACCTTATTTTATGAGTGATGAATTTTCACTTATCGACTGTGCCATCGCGCCACTATTATGGCGATTACCCAGCATTGGCATTGATATATCAACACCCGATGAGATCATTACGCATTATGCACAGCGTTTATTTAACCGCGCTGGCTTTAAACGTAGTCTGAGTGATGCTGAAAAAGAAATGGCTGAGCTACCAAAATGACTTCTTTAAAACCGTATTTAATTCGCTCAATTTATGAGTGGATACTGGATAATCATCTAACGCCTTATTTACTGGTAGATGCTGAAAATAACAATGCCGTTTTACCAATGCAATTTGTCGATGACGGTAAAATCGTTTTAAATATTCGCCCCGAAGCAGTAGAAGCACTGTCGCTTGGCAACGATACGATTGAGTTTAACGCACGGTTTAGCGGTAAACCCATGCACATCATTGCCCCCGTGGTAGCCGTTATGGCTATTTACGCTAAAGAAAATGGTAAAGGTATGGTCTTTAATCCAGAAGACGAAGACAATGACGATACTCCACCGCCAGAAAAAACACCGCCGTCTAAACCTACATTGCGTGTTGTAAAATAATTTTTGGCTCATAAACTCTAAATCTTATGTTAGCAGTGCATTAAATACACCGATAGAGAGCATTGAGATTATGGAAAACTCGATTCTTGTACTCAATGCTGGATCATCCAGCCTAAAGTTTTCAGTTTTCAACCTGCTTGGTGCAGATCAATTAAGCCAGAAAGTGACAGGGCAGGTGGAAGGTATCGGTACTGCCCCGCATCTTAAAGCAAGAAATGACCACGAACAGACCCTCATTGACGTTCATTGGCAAACTAGCGAAGTTGCTAATCACGCTCAGGCACTGCAACAGATTATCGACTTTCTAAACAGCTCTCTCCAGCATCAGCGACTGGTCGGTGTCGGTCATCGTGTGGTACATGGCGGTCCTGATTATTCTGCACCCTCGCTGATTACGCCAGAGGTCATGGCAAAGCTCGATACCATCACGCCTTTAGCACCGCTGCATAACCCTCATAACCTCGCCGCTATTCGGGCAATGATGCAAGAATGCCCCAATTTACTACAAGTCGCCTGTTTCGATACGGCTTTTCACCGCCAGCAAGACACCGTAGCAAAATTATTTGGTTTGCCTTACGAATACTACGAGCGTGGTGTTCAGCGTTATGGTTTTCACGGACTTTCTTACGAATACATAGCATCGGTTCTACCACCTGATATTGCGACAGGGCGCGTAATAGTGGCGCATATCGGCAGCGGAGCGAGTTTATGTGCTATTCATAATGGTCGTAGTGTTGCCAGCACGATGGGCTTTACTGCACTGGATGGTTTACTGATGGGAACTCGTGCGGGTAGTTTGGATGCGGGTGTTATACTCTATCTACTACAGCAAGAAGGCTTAAGCATCAAACAACTTGAAGACCTGCTTTATAAACAATCTGGTTTACTAGGATTATCAGGTATCAGTAACGATATGCGTATCTTGTTGGATAGCAATGAGCCGCGTGCGCAACTGGCTATTGATTATTTTGTCTACCGTGTTAGTCGTGAAATTGGCTCATTGGCGGCAGCAATGGGTGGTTTAGACGCACTGGTATTTACCGCAGGCATTGGTGAAAATAGTCCAAAAATTCGCCAACTCATTGCTAAACAAGCAACATGGTTAGGTGTAGACATTGATGCGACTGCCAATGAAAAAAGTGTAGCCTGTATTAGTCGCGCCAATAGCCGCGTTTCAGTATGGATGTTACCCACCAATGAAGAGCTGATGATTGCTCACCATACACGCACACTGCTTGGGCTTTAAGATTAAAAGCCAGCGATGAATAGTAGTCTTGGTCTTATGTCTGTGTCTGTGTTTGTGTTTGTGTTTGTGTTTGTGTTTGAGCAACGATGATTATGGTATGCTATTAATTACGCAACTGATACCGTATTGGAGATTGTCTTTGGTAAATGCAAAGATGAGGTATTCAAACAAATACAAGTCTTACTTTAACCCTTCAATATCACACGATACTATACTGGTAATTGGGGGGCTTATAACCGCCATTTGCAGACTGAACAATATGAAGTAGGCAAACAAAACACTCAAAAAAATAGAACGTAAAAACTTGAATCTTCAAACTTAGATTAAACGCTTGACCAGAAAAACAATCTGCTTTTCCAAGTTAACCTAAGTTCGACATAAAACTCTTTGAACTCATTGATAAATTTCAAATTACAGTCATTGCGGCATGGATTATAGATGGAGAGACTTTAATACATCCATGTGTCCTAGATTCTGGCAATCCATGCCAGAATGACGGTAGTACTTAGTTTCTTATGTCCAACTCAGGTAAGTTAGAGTCAATGCACAATACTGCCATTGGCTTGCTGATCTACAAAACCGACTTTTGATTAAGAGCCGCTTAGTTACAGTTACAGATGCGTTTGATGGGAAAGTGACAACTAAAACAACTGCCTTTGCCTAATTCGCTGGTGATAGTTAATTGAGCATCATGGCGCATTAAAACGTGTTTAACAATGGCTAAGCCTAAGCCTGTGCCGCTAACTTTTTTACGGCGTTTGACTTCGACACGGTAAAAGCGTTCGGTGACACGATTAATATCAGCTTTAGCGATACCTTCGCCTTGGTCTTCAACCGTAAGGTTAATGCCGTCCTTATTTTTATACCACCGTACTTTAACGATAGACTCGTCAGGTGAGTATTTAAGCGCGTTACCGAGTAGATTAGTAAAGGCACTGCGTAGTTCTTGCTCGTCACCCATGATGTTACTGTCGGTATCCAAGGTCAGTTGAATGCGTTGAGTGGATACAGGATCGCCTTCTTGACAAATCTGGCTTAATAACTCAGGTATATGCACACAAACGGCTTTTTTCTGTTGGGATTCAAGACGGGTTAATAATAATAAATCATCCACTAAATGCTGCATCCGTTCAGTTTGTCCCTGCATTTGATGAAAAGAAGCGGTTAATACCGCTGAATGTCCGTCATCCATATCTTGTAAGGTTTCCAGATAGCCTTTTAATACCGTTAAAGGAGTGCGTAGTTCATGGGATACGTTGGCAACAAAATCTTTACGCATTCGCTCCATGATTTTTAGTTGCGTGACATCTTGTGCAATTAGCAAGCGTAGCCCTGCACCATAAGGCACGATGCGGACGGATAGGGTAATCTGATGATTAACAGGCGACGGTACCATGACGGGTTCGGAATAATCGCCTGAACTGATATAACGAATAAATTCTGGAAAACGAACTAAATTAGGAATGCGTTGCCCTTTGTCGAGTTGCTTAAGCCCAAGCACATCTCTGGCTGCTTTATTTGTCCACTCAATTTCATCATTAACACCTAACACTACTGCCGCATCAGGCAGTGCCTCAGTCGATTGGCGAAACTGATCAATCATTTTACTAAGTTGTTTTTTACGCTTTTTGTTGTTCTTTTTAATGCGATAAACGTGATAATAAAGTTCTTCCCAAATGCCTGTCGATTTAGGATAAGTATTACGCGCCCCCGCACTTAACCATTTTTCAAAGCGGTTGACTTGAATTACTTGGTAAATCAACATTCCGATAGTGAGCAATAAGTTCAATAGCAAAAATGTACCTGTTATCCAGCCAACAATGCTGACTAGGAGGTATAAAAATAGCGCGGTAAATAGTTCTTTTTGCCAAGCTGCCATAATTTAATCTACTAGAGAGAATCTATAACCAAAACCGCGTACTGTTTGCACTAATTCTTCTCGGTTGTGTTCAGCTAAAATTTTTCTCAACCGACGAATATGAACATCAATAGTGCGTTCTTCAATGTAAACACTGCGTCCCCACACTTGATCTAACAGTTGGGAACGACTATAGACTTTATCAGGATGGGTCATAAAAAAGTGCATTAAACGAAATTCAGTGGGGCTAACTTCAAGTTGATGATCGCCAACACTGAGTCGATGTTGTTCAATATCGAGGGTTAAATCACCTAGCACAATCGAGCTAGAACCTTGTAATTTGCCTGTTCTACGCAATACAGCACGAATACGCGCCACCAATTCCTTGGGCGAAAAGGGTTTGGTGACATAATCATCAGCACCAATTTCTAGCCCGCGCACTTTATCTTCTTCTTCACCGCGTGCGGTCAGTAAAATAATCGCGATGTCTCGATATATCGCTTCTTTTTTTAAGCGACGCGCCCATTCAACACCACTAAGACCAGGTAACATCCAATCCAGTAGAATTAAATCAGGCAATTCTTCTTCTAAGGCTTTTTGTGCTTCTTGCGCGTCTGCCGCTGCAATGGGTGAAAAACCAGCTTGTTCAAGTACCATGATTAACATAGCTCGAATAGCGTCTTCGTCTTCAACAACGAGAATATTACAATGAGTCATAATTTGATGAGGATGAGCTTAAATGCAGTATTGTAGCAAGCTACATATTACCCTTTTATGACAA
>DFWO01000163.1:21435-27462 GCA_002380945.1 Methylococcaceae bacterium UBA4132
AGAACCATTATAATGATAGTCAGAGTTCACTAGGTGTTCTATCCGCTTAGCCTTTCTGCTAAGATACTCGCCCGAATTCAAACACTTCCAATAAAACTTTCTGGGTAATAATTATGGCATTTGTAGTCACTGAAAACTGTATTAAATGTAAATTTACTGATTGTGTAGATGTATGTCCTGTCGATTGCTTTCATGAAGGTCCTAACTTCTTAGTTATTGACCCAGATGAATGTATTGACTGCACCTTATGTGAGCCAGAATGTCCTGCCAATGCTATTTTTGCTGAAGATGAATTACCCGAAGGGCAAGAAATATTCATTCAATTAAATGCCGAATTAGCGAAAGAATGGCCACTGATTACTGAAGTACAATCTTCTCTACCTGATGCTGATGAATGGAACGGCAAAGAAGGCAAACTGGATTTGCTAGAAAGATAAGTCAGTATAGTAGGTTGGGTTAGCGTTAGTGTAACCCAACGCTAACCACGATAATGTTGGGTTACGGCTATCACTTAACCCAACCTACATCGACTCCGCCCATTTTTCCTACTCTCCTACTACTATGCACGCCGAATCTTGTACTTACGTTATCTTTGGTGCTACGGGTAATCTCTCCCGTATTAAATTAATGCCCGCTCTGTATCATCTCGATGTCGCTAATCGCTTACCAAAAGGCACAAAAATTTTAGCTATCGGTCGTAGACCTTGGGATCAACAAAAATGGCTCAGCGAAGTTCACGACATGATTCAGGCTAAAGCCAAAGAAGCCATTGATGAAACCGTATTTCAACGGTTTTGCGAGCGTTTATATTATCATCAAGGTGACATACAGCAAGAGCAATGTTATAGCGAATTGGCAACTGTATTGAATGACAAAGCCAATAAATTTCCTAAAAATATCGCCTTTTATTTATCCATAAGCCCCGCAGATTTTGGCAAAGTCATGGAAATGTTGAGCAATCAACACTTATTCGATGAAGACTCAGGCTGGCGAAGGGTCATTATTGAAAAGCCATTTGGTTATGACTTAGACAGCGCACAAGCCTTGCAAAAACGCATCGCGCACTATCTCACTGAAGAACAAATTTACCGTATTGACCATTATCTTGGCAAAGGTATGGTGCAGAACGTGTTAGTGTTCCGCTTTGCCAATGTCATGTTAGAACCGTTATGGAATCGTAACTACATTGACCATATTCAAATCACCCATTCAGAAGAATTGGGCATTGATAGTCGTGGCGATTATTACAATGGTTCAGGTGCAATGCGTGATATGTTACAAAGTCATTTATTGCAACTGTTGACGTTAGTGACGATGGAACCGCCTGTTTCGATGGAAGCCGAAGCTTTGCGTGATGAAAAAGTCAAAGTGTTAAAATCCATCCGCCCGATTCCCAAAGAAGCAGTACATGGTCATGCGTTTCGCGGACAATATGCCAAAGGTCACGTCAACGGCGAAAAGGTCAATGGTTATTTGCAAGAAGAACATATTCCGCCTAATAGTGTCACCGAGACCTACGCATCCATGAAACTCTACGTTGACAACTGGCGGTGGCGCGGCGTACCTATGTATTTACGAACAGGTAAACGCATGGCAAAAGCACAATCCACCATTTCAATTTGTTTTCGTCATCCGCCATTACAATTCTTCCGTGATACTCACGTCCAGTGCATGAATCCAAACTGGGTGATATTGGGCATACAACCTGAAGAATGTATTCGCATTGAAATGACTGTGAAAGAACCAGGTTTAGAAATGCGTACCCGTTCCAGTAGCCTAGATGCAAGTTTCCGTAATGAAGACGAAGAAGCGATTGATGCTTACGAAGATTTATTATTGGACGTATTAAAAGGCGACCGTTCCTTATTCCTACGCTTTGATGAAGTAGAATATGCGTGGCGTATTGTTGATCCTATTTTACAAACATGGGCAATGGAACGTGATTATATTGCCACCTATCCTGCGGGTTCTTGGGGACCAGAAGACAGCCGTTTATTTGATAAAGAAGCCCAATATTGGCGTACCAATCTAACCCCTGAGTGTAAATAAATGCAGACTTCTATTAACTGGCATTCGTATGATAACGCTGAGCAAGTAGCAACCGCTGTTTGTCTGCACATCCTTAACGCCGCAAAGCAAGCAATCACCGAACGTGGCGCGTTTAAACTCGTGTTAGCAGGCGGTACTACGCCTGAAAAAGTCTATCGACTGCTTGCTGAAACTCAGGCTGATTGGGCGAACTGGCATATATATTACGGTGACGAACGCTGTTTACCCGTCAATCACCCCGATAGAAACAGCCTTATGGCGGAACAAGCGTTTTTGAATAAAGTCACTATTCCGCGTGAGCAGATTTTCACCATCCCCGCAGAATCCGACCCTGTTATAGCGGCTAAACAATATCAACAAACGGTAGCGTCTGCGTTGCCGTTTGATATGGTGTTATTAGGCATGGGCGAAGACGGCCATACCGCCAGCTTATTTCCCAACCATCACCATAACAAAGATGAATTGGCTCACGCAGTTTATAACTCCCCCAAACCACCACCTGAACGCGTGTCTTTAAGTGCCAAAGCCTTAAGTGACACGCGACAATTATTATTTTTGATTACAGGTGCAAATAAACAAGATGCAGTAAAAGCATGGCGTGCAGGTGAATTATTACCTGTCGCAACCATCATTCCGAAACAGCCGATTGATGTTTATATTGATAAGTCTGCTATGTAGGTTTTGGTTTTTGATAACTTATTGAAAATAAATACATAAACCCTTAAGGAGAACAGTCATGAGTACTCTCGAAACACAAGTCGGCAATGTCTTGACGAAAGTGGAAACAGGTAAAATTAAGTTCTCTTTAGGAGCGATTAGTATTGACGCAAATTCTTACAAACAAGTTAAAACCAACATAGACAATGGCAAGATAAAGGTGGTCTATTCCAATAAGATTGGTACAGATGCGAAATATAGATATACCAGTAATACCTTATCCCTAGGCTTCCAAGTCGTGAATACTAGCGATAAGGAGGCTTTGATTATTCATGAATGTACTCATGCCGCCTGCGATATTGCAGGTAAAGCTCTGTTGGTCACTCATAGTGAAGCGGCAGCTTATGTCGCGCAATGCTTATACTTTTACTACATCAATGAAACAGCTTTAGCAAGCGGTAACACGCCAACTTTCAAGCTCCCCATACTACAAGCTGCATGGGATGTCGCAACTAAAGCACGCCAGAACAGCAGTCTTAGCAACAAGGATATTGAGAAGCTACTTGCAGAAATTACTAAGCATCCAATGTATAAAGATCGCGCCACTCAAAATGAGAATTATGATGGTGTTTCTTAATTGAGTTGATTGGAGTTTTATTCCACCTCAATCGAGTGAGTATTTTTTGCTAAACTCTTCAATCAACGCCACCGCATTCAATACCCCTTGTGTGGGTGAAATCGACTGTTTCGCATAGTGTGCGAAGTCTTCCATCTCAGCAGCATATTCAGAATACAGCACCGCTTCAAGTCGTGCGGCTAATTTTTTAGCCGTGACCGACTTAGCAGGTAATGGCGCGGGGGCTAAGCGAGAACGTTGCAATTGAACCGCCCAAAATAATTGTTCATCCATAAAAGGTATCACGATGGATGGGCAACCGCTTAAAGTAGCGGCGTGGGATGTGCCTGCACCACCATGATGAACCACTGCCGCACAGTGTTGAAATAGCGGTTGATGTGGATGCCGACCAACAAAAAATACGTTATCTTGTTGTGTATCGGCGGGATAATTGTTGGAGCTGGTTTGAATAATAGCGCGACAATTAGCTAAGCGGGCGGCATTAATAAATAATTCCATACTCCATTCAGGCACGGCTTGTTGAATGCTACCAAAAGTCATGTACACAGGTTTTTCACCTGCATCTAAAAAAGTTTGTAACGCGGGCGACGGTTGCCATTGTTCAGCGCGATCAGGCAAATTTAGAAAGCCACACAGTTGATTCACCGCTGACCATTCGTTTTGAACTGGGCAGAGGAAAGCATCAACGGCGACCAAATTCAGTAAGTCTGAGCTTAGCAAGCTATCAAAAACGTGTTTAAACGGCGGCATTCCTTCAGCAAGCCATAAACGACCCAGGCGTTTTTTTAAAACCCAATCAAATGCTGCATCCAATAATCGCCATTGCCAACGGTTTAACGTACGTCCTAAATTGGGAAAACGAAACGGTGGCTGAGTGTGCGTTGGAATCGCGGCGTGGCAAAAGGTGACGCTGATATGCGGTTTGTTGTGTTTATGTGCGGCAAGTTTTAACGGATACAGAAAATGATGTCCTATGACAAGATCATTGTCTGCGGCTAACTGTTTGGCAGCTTGATAAATTTCAGCTTCGTAGGGAAAGAAACTAACCTCCAGCAAGGCAATTAACCATTGCAAGGTATTCATGCGAAACGTGCGCTGAGCAAAATCCTGCATATCAAAATCAATCTGCGCGGGGATTTGCTGGTAAGCAATGCCCAAGTCTGTACAGGTTTCTTGATAGCTACGGTTATCAATACTGCTGACCACTAAAGTGACTTGATGCCCTGCGTTAGTTAAGCCATCCGCTAAGGCAATAAAGGGGCGAATGTCGCCATTTGAACCCCACGTTTGTATGGCTATTTTCATGATTATACTGAGCTAAGAAAATTAAAACTGATGATCCATTAGCATGAAGTATACACAATACAATCTTCATTAAAATACGGTTTTATTGGAAATGCTTGAAAGTTCTATTGAATCCCCTTCTATTTTATAAATAACAATCATTTGCATCTTTATACCCATTTACAATATAATTTGCCCCATATAAATTATTGTTAATGAGGAAGTTAAGTGAAAATATTCAATAAATCGTTAATATCAAGGGGTATTCTGACTGCATTAGTGACTTTAAGTACGTCAGCAAATGCGGTAGAAAAACCGCAGACTATGGAAGATATGTGGAAAATCATTCAAGCCCAACAAAAGCAAATTGATAAACTCATCTCTGAAAAACAGGTAGCTGCGAATACAACTTCTGCCCCTGCCTCAGTTCAAGTCGCAACGACTGAGCCAGCTAATAACAAAGCACCCGCTGATGACGTAAAAAAATTGGAGCGTAAAACCGATGTATTAACGCAAGAGGTTGAAAAATTGCGTACTAATTTAGCCATTCCTGAAGACAAAGCACTTAAAAGTGCTTACGGCTTAGGTCCTGCGGCATCGAAGGTTTATCAAGTAGGCAAAGGGCTGTCTATCGGCGGTTATGGCGAAGGGCATTATCAAGCCAATGTAGGTAATAAAGGTGATAGTAATGACACAGCTGACATGGAACGTATGGTTTTATATGCGGGTTATAAATTTACCGATAAAATTCTGTTCAATAGTGAGATTGAATTTGAACATGCTACAACAGGCGAAGGCTCAGAAGAAAAAGGCGAGGTGTCTGTTGAATTTGCTTCATTAGATTTTTTCATTGACCCTATGGTCAATGCGCGTGCGGGTTTAGTGTTAATGCCGATGGGTTTTATTAACCGCATTCATGAGCCGCTGTTTTATTTCGGCAACCATCGCCCTGAAACTGAAAAAGTCATTATTCCTACTACATGGCGAGAAATGGGCGTAGGTTTATTCGGTAATATCACGCCAGAATTAAGCTATACCACTTATGTTGTTAATGGTCTAAATGCCGAAGAATTTACTTCAGATGGTATTCGTGAAGGACGAGGCGGCGGTAGCAATGCCAAAGCTGAAAACTTTGGTTATGTTGCCAGCATGGAATATACGCCATCCGCATTATCGGGTGTAACTGTGGGTGGTTCTGCTTATGCGGGTAATGCAGGGCAAAATCAAGTTTATGATGGCTATAAAGCCGATGTGTTAACGCAATTGTATGAAGCTCATGTGCAATGGAAATACCGTGGTTTAGAATTCCGTACTTTAGGCTCATGGGGACACATTAATGATGCAGCTCTACTGAGCGCAGCAAAAGGTGAAACTATCGGTTCATCAAATTACGGTTGGTA
>DFWO01000052.1 GCA_002380945.1 Methylococcaceae bacterium UBA4132
TGCATGCATCGCCAATGTACAATGGGCTGCCGTTGGGCGGCTGCTTTCTCTTATCATTATTTGCCAACTTTCTTTGGCTTCGGTGCGTTCAAAATACATAGCCTACACCCTCTGTCAATGCGTAACTTCTATATGTAATCAATTAGCTGAACAAGGTATTAAGCCAACATTGGTACGCGTGCGAAGTGAATTAGGTGGTGGTAGTTTTTCAACAATTAACCCTTTTCTGAAACAGTGGAAGGAAACCAGAGCGGTATGTAATACGCAGGAGATAAATGACTTGCGTACTGAAATAACTGCTATAGGTCAGAAAGCTACGCTTTTGATGTGGAAAGCGGCTAATGATTATTGCAATAAAGTTAAAGCAGACCAGCAAAATGAGCTAATAGCCTTACGAATAAAAGCGGACAAAGCCGAGGCGACTGTTAGACTATTACGCATGGAGCTAGAAGAAGCCCATAGGCAAAAGGCAGTATTGGAAAGGATGTTGCTTGTTTGCCAATCAATGGGTAAACAAGCAACATCCAAGCTAACTACAAAAACCACTAAGAATTATAAAAATTAAAGTCAAAACCCATTACATTGAATATGCGATGGATTTCACTTCGATAGTTCTTTATCACGCTAAAAAGCGGTATAAAAGATTGCTAAAACAACGATTCCCACATCGCATCAACGCGTTGAATAATATCAGGTGACATGACGATGGTTCTGCCCCATTCGCGGGTGGTTTCGCCTTCCCACTTATTCGTCGCATCAAAACCGACTTTTGAACCTAAGCCTGAGACGGGTGAAGCAAAATCTAAATAATCAATCGGAGTGTTTTCTAAAATAGTTAAATCACGGGCAGGGTCCATACGCGTAGTAATTGCCCAAATCACTTCTTGCCAGTTACGGACATCAATATCATCATCGACGACAATGACAAATTTGGTGTACATGAATTGCCGTAAATATGACCAAGTGCCTAACATCACCCGTTTAGCATGACCTGCATATTGCTTTTTCATGCTGATGACTGCCATGCGATACGAACAGCCTTCAGGCGGTAAGTAAAAATCGACAATTTCAGGGAATTGTTTTTGTAATATTGGCACAAAAACTTCATTTAACGCTACGCCTAAAATGGCAGGTTCATCGGGTGGTTTGCCTGTGTAAGTGCTGTGATAAATCGGCGCGTAACGTTGAGTAATGCGTTCCACGGTGAATACGGGAAATTCACCAATTTCATTGTAATAGCCTGTGTGATCGCCGAAAGGACCTTCAGGTGCGGTTTCATTGGGGTAAATAAAACCTTCCAAGACAATTTCTGCACTGGCAGGAACTTGTAAATCACTCAGTAAGCAGTTGGCGACTTCAGTTTTACTGCCACGCAATAAACCTGCAAAGGCATATTCTGACAAGGTATCAGGTACAGGCGTAACAGCGGCAAGAATAGTGGCAGGGTCAGCACCTAAGGCGACCGCCACAGGAAATGGTTGATTCGGATGGGCGAGTTGAAACTCTCTAAAATCTAACGCGCCGCCACGATGCGCCAACCAGCGCATAATAACTTTGTTTTTTCCTATGACTTGTTGGCGATAAATACCTAGGTTTTGTCGTTGTTTATGCGGTCCTTTAGTAATCACTAACGGCCAAGTAATAAGCGGCGCGGCATCATCGGGCCAACAGGTTTGTATTGGATAGACGCTTAAATCAATTTCATCGCCGACTCTAACCAATTCTTGACAGGGTGGGTTACTGACCAGTTTAGGAGCCATATTCAGCACTTGTTTATACACGGGAAATTTTTCCCACGCATCTTTCATGCCTTTAGGGGGTTCTGGCTCTTTTAGTGTGGCAAGCAATTCGCCAATGCCTCGCAATTCAGTAATAGATTCTGCACCCATGCCCATAGCGACACGGCGCGGTGTGCCAAATAAATTGGCTAATACAGGAATATTGTAGCCTGTAGGGTTTTCGAACAACAGAGCGGGACCTTGTTGTTTGAGGACGCGATCACAAATTTCCGTCATTTCCAGATAGGGATCAACAGGGATAGTGATACGTTTGAGTTCACCTTGTTTTTCCAGTTGGGTGATGAAATCGCGTAAGTCACGGTATTTCATGCTTCAATGCCGTTATGTCTAAGCAGTGCGTCAATGTTGGGTTTACGTCCGCGAAACTTAATAAATAAGTTCATGGCATCTTCACTACCGCCTTTTTCAAGGATGTTGTTTAAAAATGCTTTCCCTGTTTCGGTATCGAAAATTCCCTTTTCTTCAAATAAAGAGTACGCATCACTGGATAGCACTTCTGCCCATTTATAGCTGTAATAGCCTGCCGCGTAGCCGCCTGCGAAAATATGCGAGAAGCTATGAGCAAAGCGATTAAATTTAGGCATAGGCATGACGGCTACTTGTGATCTGACTTTTTCTAAGGTGTCGTAGATACGCCCGCCTTTTTCTGGGTCAAAATCACGGTAAATTCTAAAATCAAAGAGGCTGAATTCCAGTTGTCTTACCATCATCATGCCTGATTGGAAGTTTTTTGCCGCAATCATTTTCTGAAACAACTCATCAGGCAAAGGCTCGCCTGTTTGATAATGCCCTGACATGAGTGCTAAGGCTTGTTGTTCCCAACACCAGTTTTCCATGAATTGGCTAGGCAGTTCAACGGCATCCCATTCCACGCCGTTAATGCCTGATACGCCTAGGTAATCAACTTGCGTGAGTAAATGATGCAAGCCATGACCGAATTCATGAAACAGCGTGGTCACTTCATCATGCGTCAGTAATGCGGGTTCATCACCTGTCGGCGGGGTAAAATTACAGACTAAATAAGCGACAGGCGTTTGTACTACGTCATCGACTTTTCTACGTCCTACGCAATCATCCATCCACGCGCCACCGCGTTTATGTTCACGCGCATACATGTCAAGATAAAACTGTCCGCGTAGTTCGCCGTTTTTATCGTGAATTGAAAAGAAGCGTGCGTCAGGATGCCAACTGTCAAAATCGCTGATTTCTGTAATTTGTAAACCGTATAGTTTTTCAACAATGGCAAATAAACCAGTCAGTACACGGGTAATGGGGAAATAGTTTTTAACTTCTTCTTGCGACAATTTGTATTTATATTGGCGCATTTTTTCGCTGTAATAGCCAATATCCCACGGTTCAAGATCGCCAAAATTATACTGTTGCAAAGCGAATTCTTTCAGTTCGATAAGATCATTACGCGCTTGTCGCCACGATTTAGCAGCTAAGTCTTCCAGAAAAGCCATGACTTCTTCAGGTTTGTTTGCCATTTTGGTGGCAAGCGACAATTCGGCGTAATTGTTGAAACCTAACAGTTGAGCCTTTTCATGGCGTAATGCTAAAATGCGTTCCATGATGGGGGTGTTATCAAAATCCTTTTCAGGATATTGCGGACCTTGGTCTGAAGCACGGGTGGTAAAGGCTTCGTAATGCTCTCGGCGTAAATTCCAATCGTCTGCATAGGTCATCACAGCAAGATAGGAGGGGAATTGTAGGGTAATCATCCAGCCATCTTCACCACGACTTTGCGCAGTTTGTTTTGCCTGAGCCAATGCTGATTCGGGCAGACCTGCTAAGTCTGCTTTGTGAGAGATGAGTTTACTCCACGCATTGGTGGCATCGAGGACATTTTCTTCGTATCGACTGGTAAAATGAGATAATTCTTGAGCAATTTCTTTGTAGCGGTGCTTTTGTGCTTCTGTCAAATCAATGCCTGATAATCTGAAATCTCTTAACGCGTTACGAATAATTTTTTGTTGCGCTATATCAAAACTGGCAAATTCCGTGCTTTTAGCAATCATTCGATAAGCGTTGAACAAGGCTTTGTGCTGCCCCATTTCGGTCGCGTAATCGCTGAGTTTAGGTAAACAAGCATTATAAGCGGCGCGGAGTTCTTCGCTGTTCAATACTGCATTCAGATGACTGACGGGCGACCATGCTTTGTGTAGTTTGTTTTCAACATCATCTAAGGGTTGTATGAGCTTTTCCCACGAGTAATTTTTTCTCGTTTGTAATTGTTGCTCAACTACCGAACGCGCTTCAGCTAATAGTTCATCAATAGCCGGTTCAACGTGTTCAGGTTTTATTTGTGAAAATAAGGGCAGGGGGGCGTTTATTAACAAAGGATTATTCATAGCGTTATTGAGTCAGACAAGTTATTGCAGATAAAAATCTACATTTTTATTTTTTTGTGTCAAAAAACACCGCTGTTTTAGATAAATGATCATGCCAACTCCACCGATGTTTGTCTACCAGTATCCATAACAAACCTAGACCGCAGGAAGCAAAAGCCGTGGTAAAACGCACTAACGCTTGAGTCCAGCTAATCGGTTGTTGATTAACGGTTAATACCTTTACTTTCCACGCACGCAAGCCCAATGTTTGTCCACCATGCGTCCAGAACCACCCATAAAAAAGAAAGCTCACCATCAGCAGGTAAATAGGATAAAAAATTTGTTCTCGAGTGAACGCCTCACCTGCATTAAAGGGGAGTAATAGCGCGGTTGCTAAAAATAATACAGCAATGAGTAAAAGAAAATCGTAAACAACGACTGCCAATCGGCATAAAAAACTAGGTGCTGATGGCGTATCAGCACCTAGTTTTGAAAGGTTATCAGCATTTTTAGACAATTAATTATCGTTGAATAAGGCTAATTTTTGACCAAAATACAGACACATTGCCATTAATGCGCCTAGCATAAGGAGTGAGAAGAAAAAGGGTGGTCTGTGAAATAACAGAATGCCAAAATCTGCCACAAAAAGGCTGGTTAAGACAGGATGGTCAATCAGAGCATTAAGAATTTTTTTGAACATAACAATCCAGACAAGTGCGTTAAATTAGGGTAGCTAGACTTTTTATCCGCTGAGCGGATGGAAGTCGGCGCGTTGATTCTACTATAGTTATGAAGCCCATATAAAAATAAAAGTATTTATGCGTTTATCTAAACGCTGCATTACAAACGGCTGTAATAAATAAACTATCTCAGTCTACTAACATTCGCCAAGCGTTTGGAAGGGCATCGCTAACTCTCAGTGCTTCTTCTAACATAGAAGAAATCGAATTATAAAGGCTAAAGTTAGCATCAGTAAACTAGCGTTTAAATAAAAACAATCATCTATGTGTGCAGTTGGTATATTCTAGCTATACCTTTTATAGAAGAAAACTGGTCTATTGATTGGGCTAGAATTGATTGAAATGATATGATTATAAAAACATGGCAAAACAGACAGGGTTATCAGTCATTTTAAACTTTTTCAAAAAAATTATTAACTCAGCTAAAAATGAAGCTGAGCCAGTCATTGAGCAGCAGAGTAGCGTTAATATTTATACGCGCTCAGAGCATTCTATTTCACGCAAGCAAATCAGTGAAAACGCACTCAAGGTGTTGTATCGACTGCAAAAAGACGGCTTTGATGCGTATTTAGTCGGTGGCTGTGTGCGTGACTTATTACTAGGGCGTGAACCTAAAGATTTTGATGTCGTGACCAATGCCGACCCTGAACAAGTGCGGAAAGTGTTTCGCAATTGCCGCCTTATTGGTCGGCGATTTCGACTTGCTCATGTGCATTTTGGACGTGAAGTGATTGAAGTTGCTACCTTTCGTGGTGCAAGCGAAGCACGAAATGACGATCAAGTTCTCAGTAAAGAAGGGCGGTTGTTGCGCGATAATGTTTACGGGACGATTGAAGAAGACGTATGGCGGCGTGATTTTACTGTTAATGCTTTGTACTACAACATCAAAGACTTTTCTGTTGTCGATTACACAGGCGGCATGGCAGACCATAAAACGGGAATACTTCGTTTGATTGGCAATCCTGAAACGCGGTTTCGTGAAGACCCCGTACGAATGCTACGCGCCGTACGCTTTGCGGTCAAATTGGGCTTTCATATCCATCCTGATTGTGAAAAATCCATTCACTATGTCGCACCACTATTAGCGAATATTCCCGCCGCACGACTATATGATGAAGCGTTAAAATTGTTTTTGTCAGGTTACGCATTACAAACTTTTGAAATGCTCAGACACTACGGGCTGTTTCAAGTGCTATTTCCTGCCACAGAAAACAGCTTAGCCGTTGAAGAGGAAGGTTTTCCTCGATTATTACTGATTAAAGCCTTAGAAAATTCTGACAATCGCATCGCTGAAGGTAAAACTGTTACGGCATATTTTTTATTTGCCGCATTTTTATGGGATGCAGTACAAATACGCGCCAAACAAAAACTAGCAAAAGGTTTACCTGAATTTATAGCGTATCAAGAAGCCGCTAACGAAGTCATTGCTATGCAGGTAAAAAGCACCGCGTTACCGCGTCATATCACGTTAGCCATGCGTGAAGTGTGGAGTTTACAACCCAAATTCAATGTTTGTGTTGGTTCTAAACCTAGCCGACTCATTACCCATCCACGTTTTAGAGCCGCGTATGATTTCCTATTATTACGCGCCCAAACAGGTGGTGCCGATCTTGAATTAGCCAAATGGTGGGAAATCTATCAAAACGCCAATGAAAATGAACAACGTAAAATGACTGCTCCACCGCGTAAAACTAAAACCAGCAATGCGCCTCGCAAAAGAAACTACCGTAAAAAAACCACTAATAATGCGGCGAGTGCCGATTAATTATCTCGTTACGCCCGTTTAATTATGCACAACTCAACATCAACAACGGTTATTGCTTACATCGGTTTAGGCAGTAACCTACAAAATCCCAGTGAACAAATCCATTCAGCCCGTGCCGCGATTGCTGCCCTAGCGTGTATCAATGAGCAAGCGTTTTCTAGTCTTTATAAAAGCGCACCGATGGGGCCACAAGACCAACCTGATTATGTCAATGCAGTCATGGCAGTAGCAACCGATCTATCTCCTATTGAGTTATTGCGTGCATTACAAACCATTGAAAACAGTCATGGGCGCGTTAGAGGGGAACGCTGGGGTGCGAGAACCTTGGATTTAGATATATTATTGTATGGCAATCAAGTTATTGCTTTACCTGATTTAACCGTGCCGCACGCAGGTCTAACAGAACGGGCGTTTGTGTTATATCCACTTTATGAAATTGCCCCACAACTTGATATTCCCGACAAAGGCAAGCTGGTTGATTTACTGGACAACTGCCCGTTAGCTGGGCTAACACGGTTGACTTGACATGAATCAAGCACTTTATGGCGCGACAGTAAAGACCTTAACAGTACAGGATATGACTGCCATGAAACAACGTGGCGAAAAAATCACCTGTTTAACGGCTTATGATGCCAGTTTCAGTGCCTTATGTGATGCAATTGGTATTGATATATTGCTGGTCGGTGATTCACTCGGCATGGTCATACAAGGACAGCAAACTACGCTACCTGTCACTGTCAACGACATGGTTTATCATACCCGTTGCGTCAGTCAAGCACGACGGCGAGCGTTTATCATTGCCGACTTGCCGTTTATGAGTTATCCAAACGCCTTGTGTGCCGCGCAAAATGCTGCCCGACTCATGCAGGAAAGCGGCGCACAAATGGTTAAATTAGAAGGTGCGCGACTAGAAACTACACGTTTTTTAGTCGATCAAGGTATTCCTGTCTGTGGGCATTTAGGGTTATTACCACAACAAATTAACCAACTTGGTACTTATAAAGTACAGGGAAAAACCACAGCTGATGCCGATAAAATACTTGAAAATGCGCACCAACTTCAGCAAGCGGGCGCGAGTTTGTTAGTCTTGGAATGTGTGCCAGCCGCGCTTGCTAAAACCATCAGCGATGAATTAACCATACCTGTGATAGGTATCGGTGCAGGCATAGATTGTGACGGGCAAGTGTTAGTGCTTTACGATATGCTAGGCATTAGTATTGGTAAATCACCACGGTTTTCTAAAAACTTTATGCTGGAAACCAACAGCATTAGCGATGCTATTGCCGCTTATCAATTAGCTGTCAAACAACGTCAATTTCCCACCTCTGAACACAGTTTTTAAATGCACATAGTTAATACCGTAGACGCATTACGCGTTCTTATTCACACTTGGAAAGCCGCAGGTGAACGTATCGCTTTTGTTCCCACTATGGGCAATTTACATGCAGGGCATTGTCAGTTAGTCAAAGCCGCTAAAGAAAAAGCAGATAAAGTGGTGGTGAGTATTTTTGTCAATCCCACTCAGTTTGGAGTCGGTGAAGATTTTGACAGTTATCCGCGTACCGAAGCACAAGACCAAGACAAACTCCGTGCCATAGCGACCGATGTAGTCTTTCAGCCGACAGTGCTTGAAATGTATTCGCCCCATGCTAAAACTGTGGTGAGCGTGACAGGATTATCTGAATTGTATTGTGGTGCGTCACGAGTAGGGCATTTTGATGGTGTGGCGACCGTAGTGTGTAAATTATTCAATATGGTACAACCAGACATTGCTTTATTTGGGCTAAAAGATTTTCAACAATTGGCAGTCATTCGCACGATGGTAAAAGATTTGAATATGCCTGTAGAGATTATCGGCATCGAAACTGTGCGCGAAACTAATGGCTTAGCCATGAGTTCTAGGAATGGTTATTTAACGCCAGAACAACGACAAACCGCGCATGTGTTGTATCAGGTTTTATGTCAAGCGCGTGAGGCGATTTTAGCGGGTAATGGTGATTATGCCAACGTAGAACAGCAAGCCTTATTGGCATTACAGCAAGCAGGTTTTCAGCCTGATTATTTTCGTGTGTGCCGTAGTAACGATTTAGCATCTGCCCAGCTTGATGATACCGAGTTAGTGTTGTTAACCGCAGCAAAACTGGGTAAAACGCGTTTGATTGATAATCTAAGTTTTACTCGTTAAATCCGCTTGATAAGTTGATTCCAATTCATCAACATACGCCGCGATAGACTTAGGCGGTTTACAACCTGCACTCAAATTCGCTAATAAATGAGGCTCAGTGGCTAATGAGCGTAAGTGTTCAGCCAACGCATCAATATCGCCCGCAGGAAACACTAAGCCATTTTGCTCATGTAACACGACTTCTGACATACCTGGAAAATCTGAGGCGACGACAGGACAATGTGCGGCAAAAGCAGAATAGACCACCAGAGGCGTATTTTCAAACCACAATGAAGGAACGACTAACACATCTAAACCATTTAATACGGCGGCGATTTGAGTATTTGGAAATGTACCGCAAAATTCGATAGCTTCACTATTGTCTGCCAAGGCTTGCAGTTCAGCACAATATTCAGGCGAATAATCAGGTGGTTGGTTGTAGTTGCCGTAAATTTTCAGTCGAAGATTCGGTAGATTCAGTTGTTTAAATGCCTGAATCAAAATATGGCAACCTTTATGCGGTAACAACGTACCCACAAAACCAATAGTTTGAGCCACGCCTGTTCGTTTCTGGCTTTCCGATTCATAACCCGCAATATCAATACCAAAAGCGGATTGTCGAATTAGCCCAGCGTTGACTCCATTGCGTATCAACATTTGAGTCATCCATTGATTGGGCGAAAAGATAGTTTTGAGGGTATTTACTCGCGTTACATTAAATGCACGGCGATTAACCAATGCCTGTATTTCATAGCCTAACGGATGAAGAGACGGTAGAAAACTTTTAGTCAATGTAAGTGCTACATCAACTAAAGGAGTTGGAATCATCGGCAAGTATTTTTTTGCGCGAGGACCTTGAGTGAGCATGGCAATATGTTTAACACAATTGCCGCTAGTCATACTAGGACCTTGGCATGGGCTACCATCATCGAGTAGTAATTGGCTAGTTAGACAAAACGTCCAAAAATCGGTCGGTGTTGAGTAAGCCAGAATTTCTTGGGCATTTGCCACATCAATCAAACCAGTACCTAGCCGACTAAGATGGAAAAAATGAATAATATCAGGCTGTACTTCTTGAACAATTTCACTAAAAAATCGTGTTGCCAAGTGATTATCGTATTCAATTTCCGTGACTATTGGCTGATCAGCGGTGGGTTGCAGTGCGTGATAGTAGCGATAAACCGAAATGCCCTCTATTTCATAGCGATCTAAGCGCGAGTCATAGGATAAAATCGGTTCAGCGAGATGTTGGGCGGGAAAACCGGTAAAAACAAAAACTTGGTGACCACGGCGTAACAATTCTTTTGCCACGCTAAACGCCAGAACTTCTGTGCCTGACGTATAATCAGGCACAAATTGATGGACGGTGAGTAATATTTTCACGGGGTATATTGCCATGCTGAGCGGTTTGATAGGGACTGCGAACTCAAATGTATTCAAAAAATTTAAGGCAGTGGATAAGGAGACATTTCAATAACGATTCATATTGAGTTGTTTTGTCCAATATCTTTTGAGTTATATAAATTTCAAATATGACAGACACTGCCTATAGTTCATTGCTGGGTTTATAACAATTTTCCCACGTTGTCGACAAAACTACTCATAAGAAAGCATTTTTCATATAAACTCCGCCCTGCCGCACCGATAGAGGCTAACTTATCTGGGTTGTGAATTAACCACGCCATTTTGTCTGAAAGGTCTTCAGCAGACTCATTAGTAAATATTAAACTGTCTTTACCATTTTCTAGTAATTGGCTCTGACCTATGGCTGATGAACATAGGCAGACATTGGAGAACATAAGCCCTTGAGTAACAACAATAGGCATTGGATCATCTCGTGAAGCGGAAACCAATACATCATTTTCTGCATAAAATTCTAGTAGCTTATCTTGTGGCACGCTTTCAACACACTCGACCTCTAATATCAGTGCAGCCTTGGCGCACACTTCTTTGTAAAAAGAAGTAGATTCATCATTGGAAAGTGGTGATCCAATGATACGAAAAATAGCTTTGCATCTTAACTCTTCAGGCAACCTTTCAACAGCCTTCAAAAAAATGTCATGACCTTTACGTCGTTCTACTGACCCAACAATAGAAAATACAATTTTCCCTGATTGATGCGGGCGATGTGATATAGCTGTGTCTGGACAACCGTAAAGTAGCAGGTGCAGTTTATCTTGTGATGCAAACTGTAAAGCAAGAGGGAAACAAAGAGGGCTACAAAGCCATATAGATTCGCAGGCGGCAAACATCAAAGGTAAATTGGAAGTTATGTTTGCAACCGAGCTAAAGCCCACATTGGTCTCATGTATCCACCATGTTAAGTGTTTACCTATCCCTCTGAAGGAACTAATAAAACCAAAAGAAGCCAGAGACGATACAATAACCCTTTCAAAACTTGCTACGAAATCGTAGGCTTCCGATGAGTAATTTTGGTAGTTGAACAACATGGTATCCACAACCGTAGGAAATCCCTCTTGTTCAAATTCTGCACGTATCGGACCGTCCTCGGGGGAAATGATCGCAGGTCGTATACCATAGAGAGAGAAAAGAGCGCGAGCTAGATACAACACAGCATAAGGCGCACCAGTACGAGAAAACTCATGCACGACTAGCAGTATCGTAGCATCATTTTTTGATAATAGTTCAGCGTTATAAGGTGACTTGGTTGCATCGGCTAATATTGGCATTAGCTGAGGCTTTGCGACACCATTCCAATACTCATTCAGTGCTTTTAGAAATGCCTGACGATTTCCACTATTTCTTAACGAATACAGAATCAAGAAAAATTTATATATTTTTAGTAAAAAAGATCGGCAAATATTCGGAGTAGTATCTACTGGGGATTTATGGGTAGTAATAAGTCCAATAATTAAAGAAAATATATGAATAATATGACGCACTGTTATCGGGCGTACTCGCAACGCACATCCTAATTTGTACCATCTTGAACTATGTAATCTTAAAATTTCGGCCCTATTTTTTTTAAGCTCAAGTTCTGTTATTTTAATGATATCGTTCAGATGTTGTTCGTCCAACATATGTTTTTGTATGGCTAATATATATTTTTGTGTTGGCTTTTTCTGAAGAAAACAAACTTCTTGGTACAGTTTTACTATCTCAGTAGAACGAGTATCTTTAAAAGAGGTTAGATACTTATACAAGAAAGTATCGAATCCTTTCGCAATACACATTAACCCCGCATTGTGTATAAAACTTTGGTTAAATAGATTACTTTCATCAGGATAATTGTGAATTTCTTGAGAGGCTGTAGGGTAGATACCTTGAATGTTAATTTCAGAACAACCTAAATTAGTAAGTAATAACTCCAGTGAATAAGCTGAAAAATAGAGCAGATGTGCTGGTGGATAACGATAAATCCAGCCAGAAGGATTAACTATTGCATCCGCTGAACGTGCATTAGGCGTGGTGATAAAAAACTGAGTGTGTTTACCTACTACGCCATGCAAAAATAATTCGATGAAGAGAGTACAAGGATTAGGAAGATGCTCTACGACATCCATTATCAGAATCAGGTCAAATTCTAACTTAGGCAGACTAGCTATATTTTCAACAACATGGATTTTATCGCCGTGACGCGATAACGCTATTTCACGCGCATGGCTTGATAATTCTACGCCCCATGAGTTACAACCTAATTGGGCAGCCATTGCCAGATGAGTTCCAAAAGCACAGCCAATGTCTAGCACTTTTTTTTCAGCAATATTGGGAATGGTTAATAGGAAATCATTAAAAAGCGATAAACTCCCTTCAGTTTCCAAATCATAGTCCGTGTAATTTCCTTCCATATTGCCGTGAAAATACATCTGATTATCATAATAGTCTTTTAAAGACTGTTCATCAGGCATTGGATAAACAAAATCACACGCGCAATCAGCACAGCGAAATATTTCATATTCGTTAGAATTACATAATAGTAATGTGTTGCACCCCATACAAATAGGACATTTTGCTTCTGCTTGGTTAATTAATTTCATAATTTTTTATTAGATAGCCGTAGGTTTAGTGGTTAATCCATTCACAAGGATGCACAAATTTACCCCATGTTTGATAATTTGTACGCACAGAAAAAGATATTACAAAATCTGTTATTGCGTAACAAATTTTATGATCTACAGAGTAGGCGGCAAATACAACTTTATAGTCGCCAGGTGCTAAACAATTAGGCGCAAGTTGCAGTTGTCCTTGTAATTTTTCGCCTAAAGTAATCGGTGGCCAAAAAACCTTTTTTTCACGGCTTGTTTGCCCTATTAACCAATCTCCATCTGTACGATAGATACTAATAGTAAAAATACTTTCCTCAAGATTTTTTTCTGCTTCCAGTGTAAATTTGAAATTAAGGATACTACCTACGTCAAAGAGACTTTTTTCTTTGCCATTCTCATCACATAATTCTATACAAGAAAATTTAGCAAAACCAGTTGCTTGTTGCATAATAATGCCATCCGTTTTACTAAATGTATCTTCATGTTTGATGTTATCCATATAGTATTCTTGGCATACATCAACTGCATAACCCGTTAATTGCAAATTTGCATTTTTCAACCATATAACACGGTCACATATAATTTGTACGGTATTGAGATCATGCGATACAAATAGGATGCTTGCCCCTGTTTCTTTAATGGATTTTATTTTTTCCATACATTTATTTTGGAATGCAATATCACCAACACTGAGTGCTTCATCAACAATCAAAATATCTGGTTTTGTATGTACAGCAACGGCAAATGCTAACCGCACCATCATGCCGCTAGAATATGTTTTTACTGGCTGATGTATAAATTCACCAATATCGGCGAAATGAATAATATCATCATAGCAGGCATTAATTTCTTCTTGACTTAAGCCAAGTATGCTTGAATTCATAAAGATATTTTCACGCCCAGTAAACTCAGGATTAAAGCCTGAACCTAATTCTAGTAATGCAGCAACCCGACCATTTATATTTACATTTCCAGACGTTGGTGACAATGTGCCACAAATTATTTGTAATAATGTAGACTTACCTGAGCCATTACGACCGATAATCCCTACAGTCTCGCCTTTTTTGATTTCAAAAGAAATATCTTTTAACGCCCAAAATTCCTTGAAATACTGCTTTTTCCCTCTAAGCAATCCTTGCATCAGACGATGATGAGGTTTGTCGTAAATTTGAAAGCATTTACTGATTCCTTGTAGTTTTATTGCTATTTCGCTATTACTCATAACTTAATTATTTTACTTACTTTACTTACTAAACAACCACCAGCTAAAAGCTGGTGGGTTTGAGTTACGGACTGGAAGTCCAGATACGCGTCGGCTAAACGACGCGTCTTATGGTGGCTCCATCTTGAATTCATCGTTCGGATTTGGCTCAAAATTATGTTCCAAATACTGCTTAATCATCTCTTCCGTCTTCTAGAAATA
>DFWO01000119.1 GCA_002380945.1 Methylococcaceae bacterium UBA4132
AATATACCGCTATCAGTGTTAGTCCTATCACTGTCTGTTGGTGGCTCAGCATTAGCCGATACCACAAAAGACATTGAAGACGCGCTTAAAATTGGCAAGGATGGAGCTGTCAAAATTGACACGCGCTATCGTTATGAAAACGTCAATCAGGACAATGTCATTAATCCAGCCAATGGACGACCCTTAGCAGTTCAACCAAAAACAGCTAATGCCAATACTATTCGCACTCGCTTAGGCGTACTATCACCTAGTTTTTATGGTCTGCAAGGTTTTGTCGAGTATGAAGGTACGCACGTTTTACAATCGGATTACAACAATGGACGTGGTAATAAACCAGGCTATTCGACAGTAGCTGACCCAGATTGGAACGAACTTAATCAGTTATGGATTAGTTATTCTGGCATTCCAGACACCGTCATTAAAGGCGGTCGTCAACGCATTAAGTTTGATGATGACCGTTTTATCGGTAACGTCGGCTGGAGACAGTTAGAAACAACGTTTGATTCGGTGTTAGTCACTAACAAATCCGTTAAAAACCTAACCGTCAATGTTGGTTATATCGGTCATGTTGCAACCTTCACCGCCACCAATGAAGACATTCGCGCCCCTATTTTGAACTTAAACTACAACATGGGTGCGTATGGTAATTTAATCGGTTACGGTTATTGGTTGGGTTATACGCAGCCCGATACTACAGGCAGAACAGGCACTCAGATTTCTAAGTCGAATCAAACCTATGGTATTCGTATCGTCAATCCCGAAAAACCATCGAAAAAGTTTATGGAACACTTTAGCCCACTTTATACGGCTGAATGGAGCATACAACAAGACTACATCAACAGCCCTGTCAACTATACAGCCAATCGTTATAACGTCATGGGTGGTTTAAGAGCTTTTGATCACTACGACTTCATGGCAGGGATGGAGCAGTTAAATGGTCACGGGGTGAATCAAGTTTTCGTTACTCCATTGGGTACTAACCATGCTTTCCAAGGTTGGGCAGATTTATTCTTGAACACGCCTAAAGATGGTATTCGTGATGTGTACGGCACACTGGTAGGCAGATTCATGGAAAATGACAGTTTAGAAATCACAGGAACATTCCATGCGTTTTCTGATGATACAGGTAATATTAACTACGGTAGAGAATGGGATTTTCAAGCTCTGAAAAAATTTGGCAAACATTATTCAGTGTTAGCTAAATACGCTTATTTTGATAGCGCGGGTTCACGGTTTTCCGCACAAGACACAGACACCCAAAAAATCTGGGTACAAGGCAACATTAATTTCTAAAAAAGTGAGTTGGGTTAGCTGTGAGCTGGTTGAACAGCGTAACCCAACAACACGTTAAACCGAGTGTTGGGTTACGCTCTAACCCAATTTACAATTCAAATTCTGCTGGATTCAAGCCTAATTCTTTGGCTATTTTGCTAGCAATTTTCTTTTCATCGGCATCAAAATTACCATCCGAAGAACCGATGCTGATAATCATACGAATTAACAAACGCGCTGCTTCGTTATTCGATTTCATTTTTGCAATCGCCTGATAAGCCGCTGCCGAACCAATATCTTGATCAAACTCCATTTGCCCGACAAAATCTTGAAATGCAGCAATCACATCTTTAGTACTGAACACGGACAATGCGTCATTATGCTCAATGAATTTCACCATTTTTTGTTTTTCTTCAGCACTAATTGAACCATCCGCCATTGCAATTAAGGCTGAACCTGCCATTGCTGCATTCAAAAAATCTTTATTTTTGAATTTCAACGCCTCGTTTTTTAATTCATTTGCTTTATTTTTTAAATCGTCAAAAAATCCCATTGGAATACTCCTTAGTGTGTGTTGTGTTATTTACTGCCCGCGACATAATTCAAACCCCAGCCATACGCTCGATCCATTTCTTGATGCCCGCCAAAATAGTCGATGAGCTTAGTGATTTTAACTTGATTGTTAATATTTTCTAGCATCGCAATCGCGCATAAAAACTGATCATCTCGATAACTATCAAGGCGTACTTCAATATCAGGTTGATCTTTACTTTTAATAGTAATCACTGCATCGACATGCGACCAATTCGGTACGCCTTCATAGATAAAAGTATAAATTAAAATGCGGCGAAACTCCTGCCAGTAACGCCCATTAATGCGTAAAGTCTCGCCACCAACTGATTGCCCGCTTCTATCATCTTGATCCAGTTCAATAAAGGGAAACTGATGGAAATTACCAAAATGCCCGCCTAATGCTTGGGTAGCACCAATTTCGCCCTGTTCAAACTCCCAAAGACAAGCAAGATCAAGGTCGATACCTTCTGAGCTAGCTTTACGAAAAAAGCCTAACGATTTTACAGGCGTAGCGTTCCAATTGAGATTCACCATAATCTCACTCAAGCCTCCTGCTTGTTTATCCAGTGAAATAGACTGCCCTTTTTTTTCTAGCGTTACTTTACTGAGATTAATTTTTGCACTGCTAGTTGGAGGCGTGATATTAGCAGAACTGGCTTCGGCTTCACTGACATCAACACCGTAATGCTCTGCTAACGGCTGTAAGCCACCGACAAAACCTTGTCCAATGGCACGAAACTTCCAGTTACCCTGATGGCGGTAAAATTCGGCAAGAATTAACGCGCTTTCTTTATTGGGCGAGGTATCTAAGGCAAAACAGGCGATTTCCATGCCCGTCAAAAAATCTTTCACCAACACAGTGACATTTTTAAGCTGACTAAAATTCTGCCCTTTACTCGCGCCATCGGTAATTGTCATTGCCAAAGCGATTTTTTGTATCTCGCTACTGGTACGATCTAAATGTAGCGTAAAACGAGCTTGTTCAGGTTCTAGTAAAACACCCTGCTCGACTCTGGCAGGTTGATTAAAAAATACAAAATCTTCATCTTGGGACACTTTGCCTTGTGCATTCAACAAAAAAGCACTGACATCCAATTCCATACCCTGCGGCAATGTACCGTGACTGACTAAAACGTGCAGAGATAAGGTGGATAGTGGACAATTTTGCCCAGAGACTAAATCAACTCGATTGCTCATACGCTCTCCTTTGTACAGACTTTGCAACACAAGGTCTCTACGGTAAAAATTACACTGACATTTCAACACACGCTAATGATTTTTCACCATTAACACCATAACACTGTTGCCGATTCAAAATGCCGATAGCCCATTGCCGATGTGTTGCCACTTCACACATCGCCTCGTGCATTTTAAACACAGCGGGGGCTGCATTATCAACGAGTTTAACTGCCATTTCATAATCCTCCAACTCGACTGCATAAGCCGCTTCAATATCGGCTATTTGGCTAGGATGAATCGCTGTTTTACCACACAAGCCATAAGCCAAATCGCGTTGAATTTCTTTTTGTAGTGTTACATTGTCATTGAGATATTCAAACACAGGTGCAGACAACTCAAAATGATAGGGCTTAAACACTGTCACCAATTGCGAAATAACATTACCCAACGGCGTATCATACAGCGTTAACTGGCGCGGTCTGCGTATGCCCAATAGATTCATCAAATCATTGCCACCAACACGCAACATCAAAATCTGTGCAAATATCTCGTCTTGTAATAAAGCCTGCCGCAATTCAACCATCGCACCCACATCAAACACAGCGCGTGTTTCTAAAGTAGGCATAATCTTAAACGGCGTGCCTTTTAACTGATCGAAATAGGCATTAAACACGTCCATATCAAATTTGGGCAACACAAAACCGTCGATTTTGTCGATATGCGGCAAGTCTAATAACCGCGCAAGTATGTCTGGATTACGCACTCGAATAAAGCGAAACCGATT